>DASTGE010000492.1:0-6755 GCA_035719405.1 Burkholderiaceae bacterium | reverse complement strand
GGAGTGCGGGTCATGGGTCGGGCCAGGATCAAAGCGCGTAGTCGCCGTTTTCATCGCCGACCATCGCGCGCTCGATCAGCGATCGGCTGAGGCGGTCGGACAGCAGCTCCGCGAAGGTGTAGACGAAGTTGCGCAGGTAGGCGCCGCGCTTGAAGGCAACGCGGGACACGTTCTGGCCGAACAGATGGCCGGCCGGCTTCACGACGAGATCCGCCCCGCCTGCATCGTCGCGCAAGGCCATCTCGGCAATGATGCCGACACCCAGGCCGAGCTGCACGTAGGTCTTGATCACGTCGGAGTCGATCGCTTCGAGTACCACGTGGGGCTTCAGTCGGCGCTGGGCGAATGCCTGGTCGATGCGGGTGCGGCCGGTGAATGACGGGTGGTAGGACACCAGCGGCTCGGCCGCCAGCTGCTCAAGCGTGATGCGTTCGACGCTCGCCAGGGGATGAGAAGCCGGCACCACGATCATGTGCTGCCACTCATAGCACGGCATGGTGACAAGTTCATCGAACTCCGCGAGCGATTCTGTCGCGAGGCCGATGTCTGCGCTTTCCTCGAGCACCATCTGCGCCACCTGCTCGGGCGTGCCTTGATGCAGGCTCACGCTCACCTTGGGAAAACGGCGCCTGAGCAGCGCGACCGGTTCAGGCAGGACATAGCGTGCCTGCGTGTGGGTCGTGGCAATGGAAAGCGTCCCTGCGTCCTGCTTCGAGAACTCCTCGCCGATGCGCTTCAGGTTGCCCACCTCGCGCATGATGATCTCGATCGACTTGAGCACCTGCTGCCCGGGCTCGGTGACGCGGCGCAGCCGCTTGCCATGACGCGCGAAGATGTCGACCCCGAGTTCCTCCTCCAGCTCCAGGATCGCCTTGGAGATGCCGGGCTGCGACGTGAACAGCGCCTTGGCGGTCTCGGTGAGGTTGAGGTTGCGGCGGACGGCTTCCTGCACGAAGCGGAACTGGTGAAGGTTCATGCGCTCATTCTGCGGTTCGGACCGCGATGCGCGCCATCGCGGCAATCACCTCGTCGGACTCTCCGGCGGCAGGATGCAGCCGGAATGCAACATCGGGATGCCGTGCGCGCAATTTGTCGAGCAGGCGCGGAACGTCTTTGCGCACATGGCCGCCGGCGCCGAGAAAGAGCGGCACCACTTCGACGCGTCTGCAGCCGGCGCGGGCCAGCGCTGCCCCTGCATCGGGCATCGTTGGCGACATGAACTCGAGGAACGCGAGCCTCACCTCGGCATCGGGTGCGAGCGCGCGCGCCTGCGAGGCCACCTGCTCGAACGGAAGCGCCCATGCCGGGTCCCGAGCGCCGTGTGCGAACAGCAGCAGCCCGGTCTTCATTGCCGCTTCACCTGTATCGCACCAGCCATGCGAAGGCCGCGAGCGACATGACCATATACAGCACGCTCGGCGCGGCGGCGACCAGCCAGGGCGTCCAGCCGTGCAACACGCCGAGATGGCCGGCCACGTTGTTGAGCAGCACGAAGCTGATGCCCAGCAGGATGCCGCCGAACACCTTGAGACTGATGCCGCCGGAGCGCGCGTGCAGGTAGGCGAAGGGCAGGGCGAGCCCGATCATCACCAGGCAGGCGAAGGGATAGAGCGCTTTTTTCCAGAACTGGATCGCGTATCGCTGGGCTGCCTGTTCCTGTTGGCTCAAGTGCGAGGCATAGCGCCACAGATCGACGGTCGACATGGTGTTGACCGGCAGCAGCGCTGCAGCCACGACGCCCGCGGTGAGGCCGCTTGCCCAATCAAGGCGCGGCAGGTGCTGTTCCTCGACCCGCGCCTGGTCACTCACGCCGTTGACCGGCCAGTGCGTGACCGTCACATCGTCGAGATGCCACACGGCGTCCTTGCCGACGCGGCCGGTGGCGGACGCAATGCGGGACACCAGGCGGCCGTCGCCGTCGAACTCGAAGACGCGGATGCCCATGAGCGTGCCGTCGGGGTTGGCGCTCGCCACGTTGACCGAGTAGCTGCGCTCGCCCTCGGCGGTTCGCTTCCGGTCCTTGAGCCACGCCCCGGCCGTACCGAGGTTCAGTCCGCCCTTGAAGCGCGCCTTCAGCAGCACCGCCTCCTTCTCCATGGCAGGCGCAAGGTAGTCGCCCGCGACGAAGGTGCAGACCGCAAACGCCAGCCCCAGCACCGTGAGCAGCGCGATTGCACGCACCGGCCCCAGTCCGCCCGTTCGAAGGATGGTGTACTCCGACGACTGCGCCATGCGGGCCAGTGAGAAGATGCTGCCGATCAGCACCGAGATGGGCGCCAGTTCATAGAGGTGGCCGGGCAGTTCCATCAGGCTCGCGAAGGCGGCGTTCAGGGCGCTGTATCCCTCGCGTGACCCGACCGCGCCCAGCTCGTCGACGAAGTCGATGAAGAAGAACAGCGAGAGAAACGCGAGCGCGACGAACACGACGGACGACACAATGTCGCGATACAGCAGGCGACGCACCGTCTTCATCGGCGGGCCCTCGAACGTGGCGCGCGCAGTACGGCCGCACGGTCGCGCCACCAGATCAGCGTGAGCGCGAGCAGGAAGGCCGCACCATGCAGCCCGAAGAGTGCGGTGCTGAAGCCCACGCGGCCTCCACCCACCCAGGCCTGGCTGAGGTTGATGAGGTTGTAGTAGACGACAAAGCCCAGCAGGGCGAACAACAGGTTCCAGTTGCTGGCCCGACGCGGATTGTTGGCCGACAGCCCGAGCCCGAGCAGCATCAGGTTGCCTGCGCCCAGCAGCAGCCCGAAGCGCCAGATCAACTCGGCCTGGTTTCTCAACGTCGGCTGCCTGAGCAGGTCGATCGTCTCGCGCGCCTTCGGTGGAA
This sequence comes from Burkholderiaceae bacterium, assembly GCA_035719405.1. Taxonomy (GTDB): domain Bacteria; phylum Pseudomonadota; class Gammaproteobacteria; order Burkholderiales; family Burkholderiaceae_C; genus CAMLIZ01. Next base: position 3,922 of record DASTGE010000492.1, on the reverse strand, counting down.
GCTCCTCGGCCTGCTTCACCGCCTTCTCCCACGCGAGCACCGTATAGGTCTCGAAACTCGCCAGCGTCTTCTCCTTGCGTTGACTGTCGGTTTCGTTGCGCTGTCCGCGCTCGAGCACCAGCACACGGTCGTCGCCGCGCGTTTCGAGGTGGCCGCTGCGCGCGGAGGTCACCGACTCCTTCACGCCGTCATTCGTGAGGATGAAGACGTTGCGCGCGTTCGCGTCGGTGTTGGAATCGCGCTCGATGAAGAAGACCCGCCGGCCGTCGCGCGAGGTCTGGAAGACGCCCGGCGCCACGCGCGAAAGGTCCGAACGCTGCTCGTAGCGCGCTCGCAGCTCGTCGCTGTGGCGATTGCCCCAGGGCCAGACGAAGACCACGAGCAGGCCGATGGCCAGTAGCACCGGCCAGCTTGCCCGCAATACCGGGCGCACGAAGCGCGCCAGCCCGACGCCGCTGGTGAACCAGATCACCATCTCGCTTTCGCGGTACATCCGACCGAGCGTGGCCACGATCGCGACGAACAGCGACAGTGCCAGCATGGTCGGCAGATGCCCAAGGGCCACATAGCCGAGCAGGAACACCACGTCCTGCGGCGCAATCTTGCCGCCGGCCGCCTGACCCAGCGTGCGAATCAGCATCATGGTGAGCACGATGGTCAGGATGACGACCAGCGTGGCACCGAAACTTCGCGCCAGCTCTCGGCGCATGGATGAATCGAATAACATCGCGCGTTCATGAAAAACTCGAGGCCCGTCGAGCAGCGACGCGGCGCCGCGCCCAAGGACCTCATGCCGACTTCGATTATGGACTTCCGTATCCAGACTGCTCCGGCTGCGGGGCTTGCGGCACTTGCCGCCGATGCACTGCTGATCGTGGTCATCGGTAACGCCGTGCCCGACTCCCTCGAAGCTCCCTTCGCTGAAATCCTCAAGGATGCGGTCGAGCAGGGCGACCTGCAGCTGAAGTCGGGCAAGAGCCTTTATCTGCACCGTGTGGCCGGCGTGAAGGCGTCGCGCGTGGCGTTCGCCGTCGCCGCAGATTCCTCGCCAAAGGCCTTCAAAACGGCCCTGGCCGCCGGGCTCGGCGCGTTGAAGGGCTTGGGCGCCAAGCATCTGGCCGTCGCCGTTGCGGCCGGCGAAACCTTGAGCGACCTTCATGCCGAGGCGCTGGTGGGTGCGGTGAGCGACGCCACCTACCTGTACCGCGCAACCAAGCCGAGCGCCAACGAAGCGCCCAAGCTGCAGCGGGTCACACTGGTCGCGGGCAAGGCCGAAACCCCGGCTCTGCAGCAGGGGCTGCGCCGCGGAGAGGCCATTTCCGCCGGCACGACGCTCGCGCGTGAGTGCGCCAATCGCCCGGGCAATGTCTGCACTCCGACCTATCTTGCCCAGCAGGCGATGGAGCTGGGCAGGGCGCACGACCTGAAGATCGAGGTGCTCGAGCGCAAGGATATCGAGAGCCTGGGCATGGGCGCCTTCGCTGCCGTCGCCAAGGGCTCCGAGGAGCCGCCGAAGTTCATCGTGCTGCGTTACGAGGGCGCAGGCAAGACCAAACCGCCGCTGGTGTTGATCGGCAAGGGCATCACGTTCGACACCGGGGGCATCTCGATCAAGCCCTCCGCCGAGATGGACGAGATGAAGTTCGACATGGGCGGCGCCGCCAGCGTGCTCGGCACCTTCCGCGCGGTGGTGGAGCTGAAGCCCAAGGTCAACCTCGTGGGCCTCATTCCCGCGTGCGAGAACATGCCGAGCGGGCGCGCCACCAAGCCCGGGGACGTCGTGACCAGCCTTGCGGGGCAGACGATCGAGATCCTCAACACCGACGCCGAGGGCCGCCTGATCCTGTGCGATGCGCTCACGTATGCGGAGCGCTTCAAGCCCTCGGCGGTGGTCGACATCGCCACGCTCACCGGCGCCTGCGTCATCGCGCTCGGCCATCACAACACCGGCCTGTTCACGCCCGACGACGAGCTTGCCGGGGTGCTTCAGTCGGCAGGGCGCCAGGCACTCGATCCCTGCTGGCGGATGCCGCTGGACGACGAGTATGACGAAGCGCTCAAGACGCACTTCGCCGATATGGCCAACGTGGGGCCGCGGGCGGGGGGCGCGATCACGGCCGCCATGTTCCTCAAGCGCTTCGCCGGCAAGTTCCGCTGGGCCCATCTCGACATCGCGGGCACGGCCTGGAAGTCCGGCGCCGCCAAAGGCAGCACGGGCCGGCCCGTGCCTCTGCTCACGCACTTCGTTCTCGCCCACGGTACGCAGGCTGCCTGAAGGCCGGCGGCACGGGTTCCGGGAAGCAGATGACGCAAGTCGCCTTCCACACCGGCATCGACGACACGCTCTCGTACGCGTGCCGTCTCCTGCGCAAAGCGTATCGCCAGGGTGCGCGGGTGGTGGTGACGGGAAGCGCCGAGCTGCTTCAGCGGTTGGATCGGCAGCTCTGGATCTTCGAACCGCTTGAATTCGTGCCGCACCTGCGCCTGAAGGCAGGCGCGGCGCCGACGCCACATCAGCTTCGCACGCCGATCTGGCTGGCCGAATCGGGCGCGCGCGCGCCACACCTCGAGGTGCTCGTCAATCTGGGGCCCGAGATACCCGAAGACGGTCCAAGCTTCACCCGCATCATCGAACTCGTATCCAGCGATCCTGAGGGGTTGGCGGCGGGGCGGCAACGCTGGCGCGCCTACGAGACGCAGGGGCTGGGGCCGGTGGTTGCCAAAGGATCGTCCTGATGTCGGGCCCACAGCCATTGCCGCCACAGCGGCCGATACCCACGCTGACCGAGGTGGTGCATCTGCCTCTGTCGACCGGGCCGCAGGGGGCGGCACCCCTGCCACCGAGGGCCGATGCCGGCCATGCGGGTCAACGTCCGGCCTTCAACGAAGAGGAGATGGTCCGGCGGATTCTTTGCGATGTGCAGCGACAGGTCGACCTGATGGTCGAGAACCAGCTGCGGGAAGCGTTCGTGCCAATCATTTCACGCCTTTCGGATGCGCTCATTCGCGAGACCGCCGGCCAACTCGCCGCCGTGCTTCGCGAGATGGTCGCACGGGCGGTGGCAGCGGAGGTTTCCCGTCATCGCGAACCTTGATTCAAGCGTTGAGTTGCAGTCTTGCGCGTCGCGCTGTATCGCCTTCTGTATCGCATGTGGCAGCGGTGTCGCGAGGCTTAGGCAGATTCCCGATGAGATTCGAGTTTCTTTTCGGGTATTGTTCCGGCCGTTGTTCAGGCCGCTTGGTAAGGGCAGTGCCGTCAGTGGAGGCTCGAATCGCGCACGCGAGGTCGACGCCGACGCTCAATACCTTTCGAGGTCAACACAAATCCCTCTGTTGGAGGTTCCCACAATGCAAATCAAGCTGAACGTGATCGTCGCCGCAGCCGCCATTCTGGTTGCAAGCGCCGTCAGCGCCCAGGAAATGGTCGTCAAGATCGGCAGCGTCGCGCCTGTGTCCGGTCCCCAGGCCCACTACGGCAAGGACAACGAGAACGGCGCTCGCATGGCCATCGATGACCTGAACGCCAAGGGCGTGACCATCGGCGGCAAGAAGGTCAAGCTGGAGCTGGTGGCCGAAGACGACGGCGCCGATCCGAAGCAGGGCACCGCGGCGGCGCAGAAGCTGTGCGACGCGAAGGTCAACGGCGTGATCGGCCACCTCAACAGCGGCACCTCCATCCCCGCCTCCAAGGTCTACTCCGACGCCGGCATTCCGCAGATCTCTCCGTCGGCGACCAACCCGGCCTACACGCAGAACGGCTACAAGACGGCGTTCCGCCTGCTGGCCAACGACAACGCGCTGGGCGCGGGGCTGGCGCTGCACGCGGCGAACAACCTGCACCTGAAGAAGGTGGCGGTGATCGACGACCGCACGGCGTACGGCCAGGGCGTGGCGGACGTGTTCAAGAGGACGGCGCAGTCCA
>DASTGE010000491.1:0-9593 GCA_035719405.1 Burkholderiaceae bacterium | reverse complement strand
GGAGGTCGTCGAGCCAAACGATTCGAACCTGTGCGTGGTCACGACGTACTCGCTCGACAACTACGGTCGCAAGCAATCCATCACGACGCGCAACTGCAACGGCTCTGCGGCTCAAACGCCGACATCGCCTGCCGAAGCCGCTGCACCAGCCGCGCCTGTCGCCTTCTCGCCGCGCAGTGAGAGCCACACCTACACGGCGGATCAACGCTTCGTCGCGACGAGCACGAATGCGGCAGGCCACACCGAAACCAAAGCCTACGACGCTCGCTTCGGCACCACTACAAGGCTGACGGGCCCCAACGCCCTGACGACCGAGTGGCGCTACGACGCGTACGGGCGCAAAGTCATCGAGCGGCGTGCAGACGGCAATGGCACCCGCTGGGACTACAAGTTCTGCACCAGCGTGGCCGGCGGCACCGAGGCCTGCCCGACGATTGCCGGCGCTGTTGGCGCGTATGTGGTGACGGCAACGCCGGTCAAGGCGCCGATCGATTTGAATGCGCCCGCCAGCGCGGCCGTGAGCGGGCCGTACGCAAAGGTCTATTACGACGCGCTGGGGCGGGAAATCCGCACCGAGACGCAAAGCTTCGATGGTTCAGGGCCCGGCCCGCTGATCTATCAAGACACCGAATACAACAACCTCGGACAAGTCAGCCGCAAGAGCCGCCCCTACTACAGCGGCGCCTCAGCCTCCTGGACCGCCTTCACTTACGACAAGCTCGGCCGGCCCACGATCGTCGACGAAGCGACGGCTGCAGGCACCGCGACGCGCACCACTACGTACAACGGCCTCGTCACCACGTCGACTGACCCGCTGAACCGAACGACGACCGAAACACGCAACCTCGTCGGCGAACTCGCGGTCGTCACAGATGCCAAGGGCGGCACGCTCAGCCGTGTCTACGACCCGCACGGCAACCTCGTTCAGACCACCGACGCCAAAGGCAACGTCATCTCGCTCGTATATGACCTGCGTGGCCGCCGAACGGCGATGTACGACCCCGACATGGGCGTGTGGATGTACGCCTACAACGCGTTGGGCGAACTGGTGAGGCAGACCGATCCCAAGCTCCAGGTCAGCACCATGACCTATGACGCGCTGGGCCGACTCGTCACCCGCGTCGAACCCGATCTCACCAGCAACTGGTACTACGACAAATACGCCGACGGCAGCGCCTGCAATAAAGGCGTGGGCAAGCTCTGCGAAGCCAAAGCCGACAACGGCTACAGCCGCAAATCGACCTTTGATGGCCTGGGCCGCGTCGTCAGCACCGCCATCAACGTCGGAGCCCTCTATACCGCGGGCGTCAGCTACGACGCGCTGGGCCGCGTGGACGTGCAGACCTATCCCAGCGGCTTGCAGGTGAAGAACACCTACACCGCCGGGCTGGGTTTGTTGTGGAAGGTGACAGATCTGCGCACGAACACGGTGCTGTGGACCGCCGACCGCTTCGACGCGGAGGGTCATCCGCTGCAATACACCTACGGCAATGGCGTCGTCACGACCAACGACTACTACGTCGACGGGCGATTGAACACCAGCCGTGCGGGGCCCAATGGCAATGGTGGCGTGCAGGTGCTCAGCCACAACTACGACCTCGCCGGCAACCTGACACAGCGTGTGGACCTGTTGACGGGCGTGTCGGCGGTGTACGCCTATGACGAGCTGAACCGGGTCACCGGCGAGATGCGATCCGGAGGAAGCGTCATTCCGGCCCAAACGATCAGCTGGGCCTACGACGTCATCGGCAACATGACCAGCCGCACCGAAGGCGGGACGGTCAACACCTACAACTACCCCAGCAGCGGGACCGGATCGCGGCTGCCGCATGCGGTGGCCAGCGTGAGCGGTTCCGTCAACGGGTACACGGTGCCCATCTACAGCTACGACGGCAACGGCAACCTTACCGCAGGTGCGGGCCGCAGCGTCAGCTGGACCAGCTTCGACAAGGCGCAAAGCATCGCCAAGGGCAGCGCGAAGCTGGACTACCTCTACGACGCTGACCATGAGCGCGCCAAGGAGAGCTATTACCTCAACGGCGCCCTGCAACGCAGCACCGTCTACCTCAATCCGGGCGCCGGAGCGGGCCTGTATTACGAGGAGGAGCGTGGCGTTGCCGGGCTGAAGCAGAAGCACTACATCACGGCGGGCAACTTGCCCCTGGGAATGATCGTCTACAACGGCAGCAGCTGGAGCACGCAGTACTGGCACCGGGACCACTTGGGATCCATCTCGGTTGTCACCAACGAGAGTGGCGCCGTCGTCGAACGAATGGCCTACGAGCCGTTCGGCAAGCGGCGCAGTGCGAACGGCGTGACTGATCCGAATGGAACGTTCACCGCGGCGAGCACCGATCGCGGCTACACCGGGCACGAGCACCTCGACGAGGTGGGGCTGATCAACATGAACGGGCGGGTCTACGACCCGGGTCTGGCGCGCTTCATGAGCGCCGATCCGTACGTGCAAAGCCCGAACGTGCTGCAGAGCTACAACCGATATGCCTACCTGTGGAACAGCCCGCTGAGCGGGACGGACCCCAGTGGCTACAAGTCCAAGTGGTTGCGGCCGGTGGTCGCCATTGCCGTGGCGGCGGTGATCGGGGTGTGTTGGGATCCGGGTACGGCTCTGTTCCAGCTGACCGGCGTCGCGGCCGGCGCTACGAGCGGGGCGATTGCCGGCGCGGCCAGCGGCGCGATCAGCACGGGTACTGCGAAGGGGGCTCTGCAGGGTGCGTTCTCGGGAGCGATCTTCGGGGGGATCGGCGGAGCTGGATTCGGCGGAGCCGAGGCTGTCGCGGCGCATGCGCTGGCGGGCTGTGTGACGGCGGCTGCCAGTGGGGGCAACTGCGGTCGGGGAGCGTTGACATCGGGGTTCGCGAAGCTCGCGACGGTCAATGGGCCGGAGTGGATGCGCAATCCAGGTATGGACCCCGGCAAGATCGCAGCCGGGGCGGCGTATGCGGCGGTTGTTGGCGGAACGGCTTCTGCCATCGGTGGAGAGAAGTTCGCAAACGGAGCGATGTCGGGGGCGTTCGCGTATATTGTGAATCAGGCGGCCAGCAGTGCCCGCGACAGTGAGCATCTCAGTAGGAAGGTGCTGTCACCAGCCGGGGCTGCGAACGCGCCGAATGGGCCATATATGGATCCGACCTGGCAAGAGCTTGGCATCGTTGCCGATAACGTTATGACGGCATCAATGCTCACGCCAATCGGGCCTGAGGTTCAGGCAGCGAGGATCGGGCTAACCAAGCTGATGTCCTACGGGGTCGAGAGCACGGCGGCAGGGGCAGGTCAGGGCCTTATCACGATGTCGATGGGCGCTGGACGTAGCGCATCGGCAGACTTCGCTGCGCTGGCGACGAACTACGGAGCTACTGTGGAGACGGTCGCCACGAAGGCGGGACAAAGCATTCAGCGATTCAACGTTGGCGAAGCTACTGTCGTGCTTCGCGACTTCGGTAGAACGGCTGGCACAACGATTCAAGTGACCGTCAAGGGAATCGTTGACGGGATCAAGCTAAGGTATCCGTAGATCATGACACGAGAATTGAGCGAAACAGAAAAGGCGTTCTTCACGGCGCTGTTGTTGTCCATGGGGCTGGACGGGTTGCGCGTCCCGGAGGAACTGGCACACCTTGGCAAGCCGGGCTGGCGAATCGTGACTATCCCTGATGGGGCTGCGCTCGGTAAGGCGACCTTCGCCGATTTTGCGGCGGTGGTGAAGGCTTGCGGCGACGATGAGTTGGTGATTGCCGACATCTATTCGCCACAACCTAACCAGCATCTGGTTGCGTGCGGCGTCGACTACTACGAGTTAAAGAACGCACTGGCCAGCAATCCTGACTTTACGACCTTCGATGTCTGCGTCGTCGGTCGGTCTGGAAGGTGGGCCATGATCCTGAAAGGGCTGGATATCGGCTTCCTTGCTGCCGAACGGGATGTGTTGAGGGACGAGCTGTTTGGGCCAGGCCTGCGACACTGAAGTTCACCCAATCATGCCGCTGACGACCTTGCGCAGTGTCAATTGGGACAATTGCCGGCGAGTGCCGCGACGTCGCTGACATGCACCAGCTCATTTGACTACGACCGAACGACGACCGAAACACGCAACCTCGTCGCGAACTCGCGGTCGTTCGCGTCTACGACGCGCACGGCAACCTCGTGCAGACCAACGGACGCCAATGGCAACGTAACCTCGCTGGTGTATGACCTGCGTCGCCGCCGAGCCCGATGTACGACCCAGGAAGCCGGAGGCATGGTCCGATACTTCAAGGCTGAAGCTAGTGCGTCCATTCGCCAGTTCAATCTTGTTCAGTATTCTCGCGCCCTTCAACAAGAAATGAGGCGCACTTGGTATCGCACCCCTATTAAAAGTGAGGAGTGAAATGGAGTATCGGTTTGTTGACCTATTTGAATCGAAAGGCATTTCTCGAAAGGCTGCGGCTGATCTGTCTGAACAGATTCTTCAGCTGTGTCCGTGGCTAAACACTGAGGAGGAAGTGTCGGAGGAAATTGGCATTGACTTACTCCGAGAGGTGCTCGATCAGAGGTGGTTGAATAGCGTTGGAGCCGAAGAGATTATTAGATGGCATAACGCCAGTGTCCAACGTGCGCACGACAACAAGAATCGGAGAGCGGGGCGCGATCCATATGGCGACCTCTGCACGCTGATAAGTAAGTTTGGCGTTGAGGATGCTTTTGGAGAGGGTGACTATTGGGTCGTCGTTGATTCATTCTCGACGAGGGATGTCTCTATCGTGAAATTTGCTGACTCGGATGTCGCCCCTGAACTTCAGGCCGCATTGCGACGTTGGCTGAGCGAGAGCGGAGACCTCTTGGCCGTTTCCGTCATCGACGAAGACGGTAATTTGCTATTCAGAGCGACAAACTGATGCGAAGCTTGTACGGTCAAAGCGTTTCCGATCGTGCCGTAATTTGAGTGGGCTTCAGAAGCAGCAATGATCGCCGGTGGCTCTACCTATCGCGATGTGGGCCTGAGACTGACGGTGACGTGTGGATCACGCTCTACCTGTGTGGGGCGTCACCAACGATAGCGACGCCATCGTCGAACGAATGCCCGACACGCCGTTCGGCATCACCGACCCGATCGGCACGCTCACCCCGGCGAGCACCGAGCGCGGCAACACCGGGCACGAACTGGCTAACGAAGTTGATGTCCTACGGAGTCGAGAGCACCGCGGCACCGGTGCACGCAGTCCACCTCGAATAGGTACTATCGAATCAACTCAAAATACGGAAAATTGTTGTTACTTCCTTGATCTAAAGCCTAGTCATGATGCGTATCTCTGTTCCGCTACTCGCGCTTCTCCTGCTCCCGTCACTTTCTGCCGCAGGCCAAGGAGAGATTGGCCCGGTGTACATAGAAAGAGTGGCAGTCATCGCTATCGCTGCGGGGGGACACCAGGCAGGAGACCTTGAGTTGAAGATTCAAGGGGGATTTACGGTGCCGCCGGGGGTCTCATGTGACAGCATGTACATCACGACTCTCAAGAGCGTTGACGCAGATCGGAGATTGTTTGCGTTGACTTCCATGGCTCAGATTACCAGACAGCCAGTGTATTTGAGAATCACCGACGAGCCGATGTATGCCGCCTATAGCAGGCGCTGTAGCCTTGTTTGGGCGAACATCGCGCAGCAGTGAGGGCGTCGCATTGAGGAAAGATCGGTGCAGATTTCTCAATGTCACTCAGGAGCGTTTTTCTCAAAGCAACGATAGCCATTCGGATCGCTGCCGACGCGACGCTCGAACTTCTATATTGCGGCCTTATTGAGGTTGAAGAAGTCGTTGTGAAGTCTTGATCCGCGCAGCCCGCTCAGATGTCCTGAACATCTGGAAGATTCCCGACGCGGAACGTGGGCGTTCAGCAAGGGAGGCTCCGCGAAGTTCGACTTTCTGGCGATCATTTTGACCCTCCGCTGCCGGCGTCGTCGTTCCAGTAAGCTGGCCAGCAGTTCGGCAGGAAAGGCCCCTTTCGGCCGCGGCTCGCGAATCGTCCGTCCCACGAAGCGGTCCCCACGAAGCCACGTTGCCTGCCTCATGCTGAGGGAGCCGTTTCGCCGGTTGTCGCCGGCCTGTGCTCCGGGCCAGGAAAGCCTTGGATCGCCAGGAGCGACCGCCTGCGCGGCCCGAGTGCCTTGCTCTTCCAGTGCGCTTTGGTCGAAAGGCGCCTTCATGGCAAGCCTTGTCCCGGGGCCACGCCGGACCACGTGCGTACGACCGTCGGCGTGTAAAAGTCCCGGCCGACGAGCGCACGTGCCAGCAGGTAGTTGTCGCGTGCTCGCTCGGTCAGCGTGTTCAATTCGACGATGCCCGCTTCGTCACAAGGGAATGCGAAGGAACATCCGCCGTGGATTGGTGAATACACCACCTCATAAGCGGCAAGGTGGGGAAATTCACCATTGCCTGCGTCAGTCGTATTCATCGTCATCCCCTTTCTGGACGGGAGGTTCCACGTGCCGTTGCGTCGCGGATTGAGCCTCGTAACCCTCCTCCCAAGCGTCGTTGCGCTGCGACCATTTGGCGGCCGACTCGCCAGTGGCCGGTGGCTTGTTTTGCTGCTGGCTGAAAGGGTTGGTGTCTGTCGGCTCTCCGCGCGCAGCCGCTTTTGCGCCCTGGCGCTGGAGTTCCGCTCGCTCGGCGCTCGACAGGCCCGGCTGCAGCGCAGGGGAGACGTCGGCGGGACGGGGCGGCGTGAAGGTGCGTTTCATTGCAATTCCTTGGTGTGGTGTGCGGCAATCGGCACTCCAGGCTCGTCGGGTCGTGGAACGCGCTTTGCCAAAAAAACTGCCTGTAGCACTGTCCGTGCTGGACCGAGAAGGTGCGACTTGATCGAATCCCTGCTCCTCACCACCGCCCGCCTGTGCACCTACCTGGGCGGCAAACTGTTGACTGCGGCGAGCTCGTTCTTCTTCGAACGTGACGGCCGCCTGTACCTCGTAACCAGCCGCCATGTTCTTCACGATCCGCTCCACGGGCACGAGCCGGATCGCGTGGAGTTTGAGCTTCACCGCGACGCGTCCCAGTTGTCGAACGTGGCGACCGTCTCGATGCCACTTTATCGCAGCGGGGTCGCCGCATGGCATCAGGCCGAGGACTCCGGCGGCGAAGTGGACGTTGCGGTCCTTGAAGTGGGCCGGCAGCTGCTGCCGGAAGGTGCCATGTTCCACCGCTTCACCCCTGACAATCTGGCCGGAGCGCTGGAGCAAGTGGAGGCCGGCTCTCCGATCCTGGTGCCCGGGTACCCACTCGGCTTCTACGACACCGTGCACCGTCTGCCGGTACTGCGCTCGGGCTGTATTGCTTCTTCGTTCGGCGTGCGCTTCCAGGGCAAGGGTTATTTTCTGACCGATGCCCGCACTCACCGTGGCAGCAGCGGCTCCCCGGTCGTGCAACGGCTCAATGTTGCGCGCCCGGCGCTGCCATGGCGCCTGCTGGGCGTGCATTCGTCGCGCATGGACATGCTGAACCGGGACGTAGACGCAGACGAGTCACTGGGTCTGAACTCAGTGTGGTATGCCGATGTGCTGCTCACGTTGACCGCTGTCAATGCGGACACCCCGTCGCCGTGAAAGCGGGTTCAGGGTGGTGGCACACGGGGCACGCCGCGGGTTGCGACGCCGGGGCGTCAAACACAACCATGGCGCAGCACTTTGCGCAGCGCCAACGAATGTGCACCTCCATGTCCATGGCGGTGTCGCGGGCATCCTGCCCCGGTTGACGGGAAACGTTGCGCATGGAGGCTCCTTCGGTAAGACGATCAGCGAAATCAAATACGGATGCGGCGGCACACGCTCAAAGCATGTGCCCGTGGATGCGAATCCCCTGTCTTGCGCTCATGCGGACTTCCTGCCCGCATCGAACAGTATTCGCCGATGATGAAGCGACTCCCCGAGGAGTTTCAGCTCTTGCATTGCCTCGTCGAACAACCTGTGAGCCCGCGCGCGCTGGGCTTGGATGGACAGCAGAAATTTGTCCAATGTCGGCGCAGAGTCGTTGCGTTCGTACTGGAGCATCAACGCCAGTAATTGGCGCTCAGCCGCTTGCGCTTCCGCCTCGGCGGACAGCCACTCGTTGAACTTCGGGGTTTCGGTCCGCATGGCGCACCTGTACTTCGGGTGCGCATACACAGTGACCTGCTTCTGAGCTGCTGGCTTGAGGCACGAAGAGAAGCCAGCGGGGGTCGTTTGTTTTCAGTATACGTGGGTGAGCAGTAAGATGCCTTGTGACTGAGCGATTGACCAAGGAGTGGCAAGCCTGCCAGCGTCGCAGCAATGACCTGGAACTCCAGTACGCCCGCGCGATGCTGGCGTACTGCCGGGGAGAAGGACCACCTCCAACGCACGAGATGAAGGTGAGGCTGTTGGCGCTCCGAGAGGAAGCCACGGAACTGTTGAGCCGTGCGCTTTCGGAAATCAACCGACGCGGGATCGGGAACGCGCGCAAGGTTGATCGGCTCTGACGCTGCAGACACTTGAAATCGAGGCGCCGCGGTTGGGCTTTCGTTCGGCCGGCCGCGTTTCCCGACCAGCGTTGCCGGGTCGCGCGCGTCTGTAGAGTCGCGTCATGGAAGCGCTCCTACGCCTGACCTCCGGTGCTCCGGCGGCGGCGCTTCTGTTGGCCACGATCCTGGTCATCGGCCTGCTCGGCCTCTATCGCGCCGCGGGGCTGATCGAGCGCAACCTGCTGCGACCGCACGGCCTGGTTCAGCGCGGCGAGTACGCCGCGTTGGTGACCAGCGGCTTTGTTCATGCCGATCTCGCCCATCTGCTCTTCAACAGCTTCACGTTCTGGACCTTCGGGTTCGCGCTCGAACGCCACATCGGCACGTCGCGCTTCGTGGCACTGTACGGCCTGGGCCTTCTGGCCAGCAGCATCGCGACGTGGATCATTCATCGAAAAGATCCCGCCTACGCGAGCCTGGGCGCCTCCGGTGCGATCCTGGCGGTGCTGTTTGCCTCGATCGTCGTCTTTCCGACCTCGTCGATCTTCGTTCTCCCGCTGCCGGTTCCCATTCCAGCTCCACTGTTTGCTCTCGGCTACCTCGTGTTCAGCGTGTTCGCGGGACGGGCCCGCATTGGACGCGTGAACCACGATGCTCACGTTGCGGGCGCGGTTGTCGGCTTGGCATTCATGGCCTTCACCGCTCCCGGTTCCATTCAGCGCGCGCTCGACGCGCTGATCCGCTGACAGCCGGTTTCCGATCTCATGGAGTCCCATCCCCAGCGCCGTCTCGCGGTGCTGAAGATCTGAGCTGCAGCCGGCCGGGCATGGAACGGGGAAATACGCCTTGTCAGTCCCGCTGACCGCTGACCTCTGTCAGTCCCGCTGACCGCTGATGTAGTGCTCGAGCTGCTCTATGATGAACTTCTGCTCGGAGATGATGTCCTTGACCAAGTCTCCAATGGACACGAGGCCGAGCAGCTTGCCGGCCTCCATCACCGGCAGGTGCCGCAATCGGTTTTCAGTCATCAGTGCCATGCATTCCTCGATGGTGTGCTCGGGGCGCACGTACATCACATCGGGCGTCATGACGTCACGAACCGGGGTGTCTCTGGCGGACCGTGACCTGAGC
>DASTGE010000490.1:0-5984 GCA_035719405.1 Burkholderiaceae bacterium | reverse complement strand
GGTGTTCCCGCGCCCGGAGGTGCTGTACGGCAACACGCCCTATGACGGAAGCGGCCAGGGGGCTTTGAGCACCGGCGTGGCATCGCTCGACGCGATGATCCGCGCCGGAGGTCTGCCCGAATCGAGCGCCACGGTGGTCGTCGGCTCCACCGGTACGGGCAAGACGACGCTGGGCCTGCACTTCCTGTCGCGCAGTTCGCCGCAAGAGCCCGGGCTCCTGTTCGGGTTCTTCGAGCCGCCCGAACGCGTGCACTTGAAGGCCCGCGCCTTCGGCATGGACATCCAGGCTCTGCAGGCCAATGGCGCACTCACGCTCATGTGGCACTCGCAGGGCGAGCATATGCTCGACCAACTGGCACACCGTCTGGTGAATGAAGTCACGACGCGCAAAGCGAAGCGCGTCGTCATCGACGGGCTGTCGGGCTTCTTCGAGTCCGCCGTGTACCCGGAGCGCACGGGCCGCTTTTTCTCATGCCTCACCAATGAGCTGCGGGAGCGCGGCGCCACCTTGCTGATGACGATGGAGACCCGCGACGCAGTCACCAACACCATCAGCGCCCAGTACGGCGTGTCGGGCTTCGTCGACAACCTGGTGTTTCTTCGCTTCGTGGAGACCGACGGTCGCATGCAGCGCCTGTTGTCGATCGTGAAGATGCGCGACAGCGACTACGACCACGGCGTGCGCACGTTGGACATCACTTCCTCGGGCATGCACGTTGCCGGGTTAATCGCCTCAGGGGGGGCGTGATCCCCACAGCGCACATCCATCGCGACGCGTAGAAAGGCTTGCGTGAAGACAATCCTCGTCGTCGATGATGAGCTCGCGAATGCCGAGGTGCTCGCCATCATCCTCGAGGAGGAGGGCTACCGCGTGTTCTGCGCGTCGAACGGACGGCACGGACTGCAGCGTGCCGCCGAAGTGCGACCCCATCTGATCGTGCTCGACTTCATGATGCCGATCATGGACGGTGCCGAGATGGCCAGGGCGCTTCGCGACTCGGCGCCGACGCGCGACATACCCATCGTCATGAACAGCAGCCTCCACGAGGAGGCAGTGCGCGAGCACTTCGCCGATTACGACTACTTCCTGCGCAAGCCCTACGACATCGGCGAAGCGCTTGAGGCGATCGCGCGTCTGCTCAAGGACAAACCGCGGGACGAGAGACTGCATATCGACTGAAGTCGATCGACCGTGGTCTCCCCGCCTGCACGGGTGACAACGAGGAGCCTGCAACAATAATCGGCGTCATGCCAAGCACCTCCGGCCGCCGCTGGATCGCGCATCTCGACATGGACGCCTTCTATGCGTCGGTCGAACTGCTGCGATATCCCGAGCTTCAGGGCAAGCCGGTGGTCATCGGCGGCGGTCGCCGGCACCAACCTGTTCTGCAACCCGACGGGACACGGCGCTTCGCCACACTGCGCGAGTACGCGGGAAGGGGCGTGATCACGACCGCCACCTACGCTGCGCGCGACTTGGGCGTCCACTCGGGAATGGGCCTGATGAAGGCGGCGCTGCTCGCGCCGGACGCCGTCCTGCTGCCGACCGACTTCGATCAGTATCGCCGCTACTCACGGCTGTTCAAGGCCGCTGCCGGCGAGGTTGCGCCTCTGATCGAGGATCGCGGAATCGATGAGATCTACATCGACCTGACCGACGTTGACGGCGTGCAGGAGACGCTCGGTCACGACCCGCTCGGGGGCGTGCGCGCGGTCGCGCAGGAAATCAAGAACAGCGTGCGGCGTGCCACTGGGCTCACCTGCTCCATCGGCCTCACACCGAACAAGCTGCTGTCGAAGATCGCCTCCGATCTCGACAAGCCCGACGGACTCACGATACTCACCGGGTCCGACATCGCGGCTCGCATCTGGCCGCTGCCGGCACGGCGCATCAACGGCATCGGCCCAAAGGCAGGCGCGAAGCTCGAAAGCCTCGGCATCCGGACGATTGGCGATCTGGCAGCGCGCCCGCGTGAATGGCTGCTCGAGCGCTTCGGGCGCAGCTACGGCGCGTGGCTGTACGACGCGTCGCACGGGATCGACGACCGTCCTGTCGTCACCCACAGCGAGCCGGTATCGATGAGCCGGGAGACGACATTCGAGCGCAACCTGCATGCAGTGCGCGACCGGCCGATGCTGACGCGCATCTTCACCCAGCTGTGCGAGCACCTCGCATCGGACCTGCAGCGCAAGGGCTATGCGGGACGCACGATCGGCGTCAAGCTGCGCTTCGAAGACTTCAAGACCGTCACGCGCGACTACACGCTGAGTACGCCGGTGAGCGACACCGCTTCCATCCGGCGCGCCGCCGGCCAGTGTCTGAAACGCGTGGACTTCGCAAGGCTCGGCAGGCTGCGGTTGCTGGGCGTGCGTGCAGCCTCGCTGTCCCGTCCGGCCGTCAGTGTTCGAGCGCCCGAGCGCCGGGCAACCCGCGCGCTGGCGACGGAGGCGGATCCCGAGCGGCCATTGTTCTGAATGGCGACCTCGCACTCGCGTAGCATCGCCGCCCACTGTTGGAGAGACACCGATGCCCGTCATCACGACGATCGAAGACCTGCGCGTGCTCGCGAAGCGACGCGTGCCGCGCATGTTCTACGACTACGCCGACTCCGGCTCCTGGACCGAAAGCACCTATCGCGCCAACGAGACCGACTTCCAGCGCATCAAGCTGCGTCAGCGCGTGGCGGTGAACATGGAGGGCCGCAGCCTGAGGATCACGATGGCGGGCCAGGAAGCGGCGATGCCCGTCGCGCTTGCGCCGACCGGACTCACCGGCATGCAGCACGCCGACGGCGAGATCCTTGCGGCCAGGGCTGCCGAATGGGTGGGCGTGCCCTTCACTCTGTCGACGATGAGCATTTGCTCGATCGAGGACATCGCCGCTCACACGAAGCAGCCGTTCTGGTTCCAGCTCTATGTGATGCGCGACCGGGCATTCATCGAGTCGCTGATCGACCGCGCCAAGTCCGCGCGCTGCTCCGCGCTGATGCTCACGCTCGACCTGCAGATCCTCGGCCAGCGGCACAAAGACCTGAAGAACGGCCTCTCCGCCCCGCCCAAGCCCACGCTCGCAAACCTCATCAATCTCGCCACCAAGCCGCGATGGTGCCTCGGCATGTTGCGGACAAAGCGGCGCCAGTTCGGCAACATCGTCGGGCATGTGAAGGGCGTGGCGGACATGTCGTCGCTGTCGACGTGGACTGCCGAGCAATTCGATCCCAGGCTCAACTGGGATGATGTCGAGTGGATCAAGCGGCGATGGGGCGGCCCGCTGATCCTCAAGGGGATTCTCGATCCAGAGGACGCCAGAATCGCACGGGAGACTGGCGCCGACGCGCTGATCGTGAGCAACCACGGCGGCCGCCAGCTCGACGGCGCGCCGTCGTCGATCTCGATGTTGCCGGCGATCATCGACACCGTGGGATCCCGAATGGAAGTGTGGCTCGACAGCGGAATTCGCAGCGGGCAAGACGTGCTGAAGGCCATGGCGCTCGGTGCCCGCGGCACATTGATCGGGCGTGCCTTCCTCTATGGTCTCGGCGCGATGGGCGAGGCGGGCGTGCGCACCGCGCTGCAGATCATTCAGAAAGAGCTGGACGTGACCATGGCCTTCTGCGGCCGGACCGACATCCGGCAGGTCGACAGGAACATCCTGCTGCCGGGCACATACCCGGAGGCGCCGGGTTGGTGAGGGAGGCAGCGCGCTCGGGAACCGAATAGCGAAGCGAACGAGCAAGACGGGCTGCTCGCTCATAGGAGGGAGATGCAGGAACAAATCGTTTCTGCCGACTTTCTCCACCATTCCTCCCCAATTTGAACCACGCGCAAGCTGACGTCACGCTTACGGCTTTCTAAAATTGTCCCCATGCGGGAGATGCCTCCCCGTGCGGATTCGAAGGGAGCGGCGATGACTCTTCAGCAGTTAAGCGTGGTGAAGCAATGGCACGTCGCTCATCGGCGTGAACGGCCTGTGGAGCTGCACATGTGGGATGCAATGCTCACGCTGTGGTTGCTCGGCTGGTTCGGAATCCCCGCCGCCGTGCTTCTGGACCAGCTCTACACCGTCGTGCTCTGTGGCGTGCTGCTGTACGCGCCCACGCTGTACGTGCAGCTGCGGCGCCGGCTTCACGCCGGTGGCAGGCTGCGCTGCGACTGGCTGGTGGCACTGAGACGTTGACCCTTCGGGCGTCGCGCGATCAACCCGGGGAGTCGGCCGGCGCGGAACGTAACACTTCCACGACTGCGACGACCAGCTGTTTCACCAGATCCTCGTCGACGGCGAGCGCGCTTTTCACTTTCAAGTGGCGCACGCCCTTGCCCGTGCCCTCCAGTTGCGGATAGCGCACCACCAAGGGCGCCCCTTTAAACAGCTGCAGGTTCACGTGACTCTTGTGGGGCACGATGGCGACTGCGTTGGTCCCCTCGTGCTGGAACACCAGATTGCCCCAACGGATGCTCGGCGAAAGCGTCACGCCGGATGCGTGCACCGCGGCCTGCAACGCCCTCGCGGTTGCACGCTGCTCCTGGGGAAGCATGTTGAACCAGGACTCGATAAGGGCACCGGGACGCAGCACAGATCGCATTTGAGTGTCAATTGTTCTGACCCGGGATGAGATGATGACCGGGGTTCTCAAAACTCGCCAGAGTTGAAGGTGTCGCACTGCGACACGCTTCCGCTTTGCATGCCACGCTTGAACCAGCCCACCCTCTGGGCGCTCGTGCCGTGTGTGAAGCTTTCAGGAACGACAGTGCCCTGGGACCGCTTCTGCAACACGTCGTCGCCGATCCTCGAAGCGGCATTCAGCGCTTCCTCCACGTCGCCCTGCTCCAGCCAGCCCTTGGCCTGCTGCGAGTGGTTGGCCCAGACGCCTGCAAAGCAGTCGGCCTGAAGTTCCACCCTGACCGACAGCGCATTGGCCTGCGTTTCCTTCATGCGGGCGCGCAGCTGCTCGGTGCGTTCGGCGATGCCGAGGAGGTTCTGCACATGGTGGCCGACCTCATGCGCCACCACATACGCCTGCGCGAAATCCCCCGGCGCACCGAGCCTGCTGCTCAACACGTCGAAGAAGTCGAGGTCGAGGTACACGCGCCGGTCGGACGGGCAGTAGAACGGGCCCATGGCGGCCATGCCGCGGCCACACCCGGTCTGGGTCGCGCCGCGGAAGAGCACTAGCTTGGGCGGCTGGTAGCCCCCCTTGTCCCGCAGCAGCTCGCTCCACACGTCCTCCGTGCTGCCCAGCACGGTCGAGACGAACTGCGCCCGCTCGTCGGTGGCGGGCGGCTTGTGCGCGGGCGCCTCGGTCTGGGTGCCACCGCCCGAAAGCAGGCCGAGTATGGTCAGCGGGTTGATGCCAAAGATCCACCCACCCAGGAGCGCGACGACCATCGTGCCGATGCCGATCGAGCGGCCGCCGAAACCGAAGCCACCGCCGCCGTCGCGGCGGTCCTCAACGTTCTCGCTTTGCCGTTCGCCTCCCCAACGCATGGTCGCCTCCGAGATGGTCGTGCTACACGGGGATACGCAGCACCTGCCCCGGGTAGATCTTGTCCGGATCCTTGAGCATCGGCTGGTTCGCCTCGAAGATCTTCATGTACTGCGAGGCATTGCCGTACTCCTGCTGCGCGATCTTCGAAAGGGTTTCACCTTTTTCGACCGTGTGGAAGCGTGCGGGCTTCTCGGCAGGCTGCGCGGTGGTGAGCTGGTCGTCGACCTTGCTCACATGCGCGACATTGCCTGCCGTCACCACGAGCTTTTCGCGCATCGCCTGGTCCGGGGCGGTACCGGTCAATGTGACCGTTTCCGTAGCACCGTCATAACGGACCTGCAGGTTCTCGGCCTTCAACCCCTGGGCTTCGACATGGCGCCTGATGGCCTCGCCGGCCGTTGCGTTCAGCGCAGCGACATCGGGAGCGGGTTGCGCGGCACCGGGCTGGGCGGAGCCCTGTGGGGCGGACGAGGAGGCAGGCGCTGCCTGCGCCTTGTT
>DASTGE010000489.1:0-9561 GCA_035719405.1 Burkholderiaceae bacterium | reverse complement strand
CCGGTCGACGAGAAGCAGCTGCGCGAGCTGCACATCAGGTTGCGCAATCCCCAGGTGGCCTGACCGAAGGCAGGGTGTCGGGCGGCCGATAAGATCGCCGCTCCGACCCACGGCGATGGTGTTGCCTACACACGATGCGGAGATGGTTCCTGAAACTCGTGCGCGCCCTTACAAGATCCCCGAGTCGGTGCTCGTGGTGATCCACACCGGCGACCTTCAGGTGCTGCTGCTTGAGCGTGCTGACCATCCGGGCTATTGGCAGAGCGTCACCGGCTCCAGGAACAGCCTGGAGGAATCGATGGTCGAGACAGCCATCCGCGAGGTCGCCGAAGAAACGGGCATCGTGATCGGGTCGCCTGAGGCGCCACTCGATGCCCTCAAGGACTGGGGCCTGAGCAACGTCTACGAGATCTACCCGGTGTGGCGGCACCGCTATGAGCCGGGCGTCACGCACAACACCGAGCATGTGTTCGGGTTGCGTGTGCCGCGGGATGTGGAGGTTCGCTGCGCGCCCCGTGAGCACTTGCAGAATGTGTGGCTGCCGTGGCGCGAGGCGGCCGACAGGTGCTTCTCTCCCTCCAACGCAGAGGCGATTCTCCTGTTGCCGCGCTTCACAGAAGCGGCATGATCGTGGATCTCGGGAATGCAAACTGCTGACCCATTCTGCCGTTCGACCGACGTGCTGCCCTTCTCGATGAAACCGCTGCAATCGTCCTTCCTGCCGCCGTTTGCCGCTTCGGCCACGGCGATGCGGGTCGCCACATACAACATCCACAAGGGCGTACGTGGGATGGGGCCGGCGCGCCGGCTCGAGATTCACAACCAGGGCCTGGGCATCGAGGCGCTCGACGCGGACATGGTTTTCCTGCAGGAGGTGCGGCTGTTCCACAAGCTGCACGCACGCCAGTTCGACCGCTCTTCGTTCGGCTGGCCGACGGGGGGGCAGGCTGAGTTTCTTGCGCCCGAGGGTTACGAAGTCGCCTATCGCACCAACTGTGTGACGCGGCACGGCGAGCATGGCAACGCGCTGCTGTCGCGATGGCCGATGGGCGATGTCCGGCATCACGACGTCTCCGACCATCGCTTCGAACAGCGCGGCCTGCTGCATGTTCCAGTGCAATGGCATGGGATGACGGTGCATGCGGTGGTGGCGCATTTCGGGCTGATCCATTCGAGCCGCGTACGGCAGGTGCAAAGGCTGGCCGAGTTCATCGAAGATGAGGTTCCTCGCGACGCCTTGCTTGTGGTGGCGGGCGACTTCAACGACTGGGGCGAGAAGCTTGACGACCCGATGCGCGGAATCGGCCTGAAGCGGGCGCGTCCGCCCAATGGACGCGACCGCCCGACCTTCCCGTCCCTCGTGCCGGTGTTCTCCCTCGACCGCGTCTATATGCGCGGGCTGCGCTGTCTGTCGACCTTCGTGCCGCGTGGCGGCGTTTGGGCGCGCATGTCCGATCATCTGCCCCTGGTCGTCGAAATCGAACCTGCATGACCCTTTCGATGGTGCGCAAGCGCCGCCGCATCGACCGCTCACAGCGGCGAGAGGGCCGTCTGGATCTCAGTTCGTGGTACCTGTCGACCCGTGCGATGTTCATGGGTGGCAACGACGTTCGCCTGCTGTGCGGCGGCGACGAGTTGTTCCCTGCGATGATCGCTGCGATCGGCAAAGCGCGGCGCGAAGTATGGATGGCCACCTACATCTTCAACACCGACACCGCGGCGCAGCGTGTGGCGCAGGCGCTGGCGGAAGCTGCCCGTCGTGGCGTACAGGTCCGGGTCGTAGTCGACGGTTTCGGTTCGCGCACCAGCCTCCCGACCTTGCAGCGCTGGTGGGCCAACGAGCCGGTGGCGCTCGCGGTGTTCCGTCCCCTTGACCGTTGGTATGCGTGGCTGCAGCCGGGGCAGTTCCGACGGCTGCATCACAAGCTGTGCGTTGTTGACGGCGAGGTCGGCTTCGTGGGGGGCATCAACGTCATCGATGACCGCATCGACCTGCGCCACGGACGCGACGAGGCGCCGCGCCTGGATTTCGCGGTCGAATTGCGAGGGCCGGTCGTGCGCCCGATCGAACAGACCACCCGTGCGATGTGGACGCGTGCGACGTTCGGACACGACTGGCGTGAGGAAGTGAAGGCGCTGGCGCGCAGCGCGCAGCCCGTCCAGCGGGCAAGGCGGCTGCTGCAACGGCTGCGCAGCACGACGCCACGGCGCGAGTTGCTGCCGCACATCCTGGAGCAGCGGCCGGTGCGGGCGGCTTTCGTGATGCGCGACAACTTGCGCCAGCGCAGCGCGATCGAGCGCAGCTACATCGAGGCGTTCAAGCGTGCTCGGACGCGCATCGACCTGGTGTCGCCCTACTTTTATCCGGGCTTCCAGTTTCGCCGCACATTGCGAGAGGCCACCCGGCGCGGGGTGCAGGTGCGGCTGCTGCTGCAAGGCAAGCTCGACTATCAGATTGCCGGGCTTGCGGCCAGTGTGCTGTATGACGAATTGCTGTCGCACGGCGTGCGGATCTTCGAGTACACCCCCGCCTTCCTGCACGCCAAGATCGCCATGGTCGACGACGAATGGTCAACGGTGGGCAGTTCCAACATCGACCCGTTGTCGCTGCTTCTGAATCTCGAAGGCAACGTCGTGGTCAGCGACCGGCGCTTCACGCGCGAACTGACCACGCACTTTGAGCAGGCGATCGCAGTGTCGCGGGAGGTGACGGCGGCGCCGGTGCCAAGGGGATGGTGGGCTGCACTGCGCCGTGGTTTCGTCGCCTGGGGGGCAATGATCTACCTGCGGATGGCGGGGATTACGCGGCCGTACTGAGCTTCGCGGCCTCGCGCCGCCTCATTCGAAAATGTCTGCCTGCGCAAGGAGTGGCGCTGCGGCATCCTTCGGCGCGAGCAGCGGCTCGATGCCGTGCTGCGGCCAGGCAATGCCGATCTCGGGATCATCCCAGCGGATCGAGCGCTCGCTCTCTTTCGCGTAGTAATCGGTCGTTTTGTAGAGGAAGTGGGTGTCGTCCTCCAACGCGACAAAGCCGTGCGCAAAGCCTTCCGGAATCCACAGCTGGTGTCGGTTGGCGGCCGACAATTCCGCACCGACCCAGCATCCGAAGGTGGGCGAGCCACGGCGGATATCCACGGCCACGTCGAATGCGCAGCCCTGCACCACGCGAACGAGCTTGCCCTGCGCATTCGGCGCCATCTGGTAGTGCAGGCCTCGCAGCACCCCGCGTCGGGAGCAGGAGTGATTGTCCTGCACGAACGGCTTGGGCGCGGGCAGGCCGATCTCGGCGAGCGCCTGGTGGAAGCGCCGCTCGTTGTAGCTTTCGATAAACCAGCCCCGGTCGTCACCGAACACGGCCGGCTCGACGACGACGACATCGGGAATCTCGGTGCGGATGATCTTCATGTTCAGAACGCGCCGTCTGCCAGCAGCTTCATCAGGTACTGGCCGTAGCCGTTCTTCAACATGGGCGCAGCCAGTCTCTCGAGCTGTCCTGCGTCGATCCAGCCGTTGCGAAACGCGATCTCCTCCGGGCAGGCGACCTTCAGCCCCTGGCGCTTCTCCAGTGTCGCGATGAACTGGCCCGCCTCGAGAAGGCTGTCATGCGTGCCGGTGTCGAGCCAGGCATAACCGCGTCCCATGATCTCGACATCGAGTTGCTGCTGCTCGAGATAGCACGCATTGACGTCGGTGATTTCCAGTTCGCCGCGTGCGCTCGGCCGGATGCTGGCCGCGATGTCGCACACCTGCTCGTCATAGAAGTACAGCCCCGTGACCGCATAGTTGCTCTTCGGTTGCCTGGGCTTCTCCTCGATGCTGATTGCGCGCTGGTCGGCGTCGAACTCGACGACGCCGTAGCGCTCGGGATCGTGCACGTGGTAGGCGAACACCGTGGCCCCCCTCGTGCGGCCTGTCGCGCTGTGAAGCAGCCTCTGGAAGTCGTGGCCGTAGAAGATGTTGTCGCCGAGTACCAGCGCACTGGGATGCCCGCCGATGAATTCGCGACCGATGATGAAGGCCTGCGCGAGGCCGTCCGGGCTGGGCTGAACGCGGTAGCTCAGGTTGACGCCCCAACGCGATCCGTCACCCAACAATGCCTCGAAACGCGGCGTGTCCTGTGGCGTGCTGATGACGAGAACATCGCGCATGCCGGCGAGCATCAACGTGCTCAAGGGGTAGTAGACCATCGGCTTGTCATACACCGGCAGCAGCTGCTTCGACAGCGCGAGCGTGGCCGGGTGCAGACGTGTGCCGGAGCCACCGGCCAGGATGATGCCTTTGCGTTGCATGTCGAATCCCTGATTTCAGTTCAAGGCTGGGAGATTTCCTGCAGCATGCGTTCGACGCCTTGCTGCCAATGGGGTGGTTCGAGGCCGAGGCGCGCCCGCAGCCGGGCCGTCGACAAACGGGAATTGAGGGGCCGCTTCGCGGGCAGCGGGAAGGCGGTCGCCGGTACCGGCTCGATCGCCTCAGGCGCCACCTTCACCGGGTGGCCATGCGCACGCGCCCATTCGATGACGAACCGGGCGTACTCGAACCAGCTTGTCTCTCCCGCTGCCACCGCGTGATAGGTGCCTGCGAGGGAAGGGTCCTGGCGCGCGAGGCGAATCGCGTGCGCTGTGATATCGGCCAGCATGTCAGCACCTGTGGGGGCTCCAATCTGGTCGTTGATCACCTTCAACTGCTCCCGTTCGGCGGCCAGCTTCAGCATCGTCTTGGCGAAATTGCCTCCGCGGGCTGCATACACCCAGCTTGTGCGCAGGATGAGGTGCA
This sequence comes from Burkholderiaceae bacterium, assembly GCA_035719405.1. Taxonomy (GTDB): domain Bacteria; phylum Pseudomonadota; class Gammaproteobacteria; order Burkholderiales; family Burkholderiaceae_C; genus CAMLIZ01. Next base: position 4,788 of record DASTGE010000489.1, on the reverse strand, counting down.
GACATCCGCTCGCGCGGATCAGCTCCTCACCTTCCAGCTTGGTCAGGCCGTACACACTCAGGGGCCCTGTCGGAGCCTCCTCGTCGCGAGCCTGGTTTCCCGAGCCGTCGAATACGTAGTCCGTGCTGTAGTGAACGAGCAGGGCGTTGAGCGATCGGGCCTCTTGTGCCAGCACGCCTGGCGCAAGCGCGTTGAGCATGCGCGCGAACTCGGACTCGCTCTCCGCCTTGTCGACGGCCGTGTGCGCGGCCGCATTGACGATCACGTCCGGCTGCACCGCGCGCACAGTGTTCACCAGCGACTCGGGCCGGCTGAAGTCTCCGCTGAGTCCGGTGCTGTCGAAGTCCAGCGCCACCAACTCGCCGAGGATCGAGAGGGAGCGTTGCAACTCCCAGCCGACCTGGCCGTTCTTGCCGAAAAGAAGAATCTTCATCGCGTTCAAACGCCCGCGTCAGCCAAGCGGGCCTGGCCATACTGCTTGTCCAGCCACTCGCGATAGGCGCCGCTCTGCACGTGGGCGACCCAGTCCGCGTGGTCGAGGTACCACTGCACCGTCTTGCGGATGCCGGTCTCGAAAGTCTCCGCCGGACGCCAGCCCAATTCGCGCTCGATCTTGCGTGCGTCGATTGCATAGCGCCGGTCATGGCCCGGGCGGTCTTTCACGTAGCTGATGAGCCGGTCGTGCGAGCCGGCCGCGTCGGGCCGAAGTTCGTCAAGCAGGGCGCAGACGGTGTGGACGATCTCGATGTTGGTCTTCTCGTTCCAGCCGCCGATGTTGTAGGTTTCGCCCACGCGCCCCTTCTCGAGAACGATCCGGATGGCCGCGCAATGGTCGCCGACGTAGAGCCAGTCGCGGACATTGAGCCCATCGCCGTAGACCGGCAGCGGTTTGCCTGCGAGGGCGTTGACGATCATCAACGGGATGAGCTTTTCCGGGAAGTGGTACGGCCCGTAATTGTTCGAGCAGTTGGTGGTGAGAACCGGCAGGCCGTAGGTGTGATGCCAGGCGCGCACCAGATGATCGCTGGCGGCCTTGCTCGCCGAATACGGGCTGTTGGGCTCGTACGGGTGTGTTTCGGTGAAGGCTGGCGCGTCGGGGGACAGGCTGCCGTAGACCTCGTCGGTGCTTACGTGATGAAAGCGGAAGCGTGTCTTGTCGTCGCCGTCCAGCCTGCTCCAGTACCCGCGCGCGGCTTCGAGCAGCGTGAACGTGCCTTCGACATTGGTGCGCATGAATGCCGCGGGGCCATGGATGCTGCGGTCCACATGGCTTTCAGCGGCGAAGTGCACGATCGCGCGGGGGTGATGCTCTGCCAGCAGGCTGTCGATCAGCGCGCGATCGCAGATGTCTCCCCGCACGAAGACATGGCGCGGGTCGCTGTGCAGGCGGGCGAGATTGCCGAGGTTGCCTGCGTAGGTGAGCGCATCGAGATTGACCACTGTCTCACCGACAGCGTCCATCCAGTCGAGCACGAAATTGCTGCCGATGAAGCCGGCGCCGCCAGTCACGAGGATCGTCATGGGCGGCAATGATAGCGATGGGGTTGTTACAGCCGTCCGGTGAGGTCCTCGCCAAAGCGATTCGCGCCGACTGTGCCACGTAGAAAACCGTTCTCGACCAGCGTCCATAGCAGCCCGAGCGCGGGGACGAGTTGAATCAGGACCCACCAGCCTGACTTGTCGCGGTCATGCCAGCGCTTGGCCGACACCGCGAGTGCAGGCCATAGCAGCAAGGTATTCACCAGTGCCTCGATGCGCTGCTCGCGCACTCCTGCAATCCCCAACAGTGTCGTTGCATACGCGCTGACCGCGAGGGGCCCCAGAACGCCATAAAACCAGAAGGTCTTGCGCGGTATTCGCCCGCGCAGTCCGAACAGGATCTGCATCGGGGTCATGGGCTCGACCGGTTCGAGTCGGCGGCAAGAAGCTGGGTTCATGTGAGGGCAGTATCCCATGAGGGATTTGGCTTGCCTGCTCCCGCGCTGTCAACCCGAAGCCGGCTGAAGGCAGCTGAAGGCTGCGCTTGCCGGCATTGGCGTCACGGCGCTCGTTCAAAGCAGCACTGCGACGGCGCTCAACGTGTCATCGTTCGTCACGCCCAACCTCATGCCGGTGGCATCGGCGCTCGCAGTGATGCTGGGCGCAGACGTGGGCAGCGCGATGATCGTCGCAGCGTTATCGGTCGACCTTTCCTGGCTGTCGCCGCTCATGATCATTGCCGGTGTCGTGCTGTTCCGAGCAGCAGGGCCGGCCGGGCCGTTGGCCCACATCAGCCTGGGCAGTTCGCTGATGGACGAAGCTCAGGTGACATGGTGGGCGGATGCTTCCAACACCCCTGACCACCGTCTACTCAGCCGGTGGATCCTTGCTTCGCGTCTTCGAGGCGCCCGTAAAGATGCCAATACCCAGCAGGATCACCACCGCGATCATCACGTAGGTCTGCGGAATGCCGATGACGGTCAGTCCCCAGGCGACGCCGGCGAGGAAGATGAGGAAGCCGATGAGGTAAAGCGCGAACGACATGAAGCCACTCCCATGCGGACGTAAGACCGCCCGCTGATCGGTGGCCCGGCAAGCGGCGTTCCCAATGCGTGCTATCCGAGGAGGGGATCGCGTTGCGTCCCAACGCCATTCAGGCCGGCCCTTGCAACTCCCGCATCGCCTGCTCGAACCTGCCTGCGATCTGCGGCTGCTGTGCATGCCTGCGCTGCCTCAGCATGCACCGGCCCGCGACATACACGTCACGCACGGCCTCGCAAGGACTGGAAAACACGAACGCATCCAGGCGCAGCTCCGGATGAATCCCCAGCATGGCGGGATCGCCTGTGTCCAGCACGAGAAGGTCGGCCCGGGCCCCCAGCTGCAACCCCCATTGCTGGAAGCCCGCTGCGCGTGCCCCGCCTCGCAGCGCGTCCTCGAACAGCCGAGTTGCGGTGGCCGGAATGCCGCGCGCCGGCGCCGCACCCACATTGCGCCGCTTCAGCGTCACTCTCTGCCCGTACTCGAGCCAGCGCAGCTCTTCGGTCCAGGACCTCGTGACGTGGCTGTCCGAGCCGACGCTCCACGGCACTCCCGCAGCAAGCCAGCGCGTCAAATCGGGTTGCCCGTCGCCGAGGTTCGCCTCCGTCCCCGGGCAAAGAACGATGCCCGCACCGCAACGTGCCACCGCATCGATTTCGTCCGGCGTCGCGTGGGTCGCATGCACAAGTTGCCAGCGAGCATCCAGTCCGAGTTCGCTGCATAGCCACTCGATGGGTCGTCGCCCCGTCGCTGCGACACACTCGTCGACCTCGCGCTGTTGTTCCGCGACGTGAATGTGGATCGGGCCCTCATCCTCTTCGTGCGCAGCGAGCAGCCGCCGCATTGCATTGGGATCCGCTGCTCGAAGCGAGTGCACCGCGATGCCGGCGCAAAGCAGAGCGCGCCCGCTGTCGCGCACAGCCTCGCACGCGGCCCACACGCTCATCGGCGTACTGGCAAAACGTCGCTGGTCGGGCCGCAGTGTCCGTTCACCGAAGCCGGCGCGTTGGTACAGCACGGGCAGAAGTGTCAGTCCGATGCCCGCGCCTGCCGCCGCATCGGCCAGCGCCCATGACATCGCCAGAGGATCGTCGTACGGCTGCCCGTCAGGCCGGTGCTGCAGATAGTGGAACTCGCACACCTGCGTGTAGCCGCCGCGCAGCAGCTCCACATACAGCTGCGTCGCCACCGCCTGCATCTGCTCGGGCGTGATGTTCGAGGCGACGCGGTACATCCCGTCGCGCCAGGACCAGAAGTCGTCCGCCTCGCCTTCGCGTCGCTCGGCCAGCCCGGCAAAGGCGCGCTGAAACGCGTGGCTGTGCGCGTCGACCAGCCCGGGCAACACCGGGCCGGGGAGCACGCAGGCAGCTTCCGGCGGTGCCGCGATGCCTGGCTCGATTGCGCTCCAATGACCACGGGAGTCGACCTGCAGAACCACGCCCGGATGCCACGCACCGGCCACCCACGCTTGCGGCGCCCAGAACAGGCCCGGATGATTCTCGGCGCCTTGCCCGCTTTCCATCCTCGACAGGCTCTCAGTTGGCATCCGGCCTCCATGCCATGAGGGTGGACAGCAGCGTGCGCAGCAGGGGCTGCAGGGCCTGCGCTTTCTCCTCGTCATACGCGAAGGTGGCGCCTTCGCCGCGACGCTCGTCCATGTACAGGCTCTGCACCTTCTCCAGTTGCAATACATGCACCCGGTCGTGCGGACGTCCGTAGTGGCGAGTGATATAGCCACCCTTGAAACGGCCATCGACGACATGACTGAAGCGGGTCTGCCCCTGCAACACATGCACAGCTGCATGGCGCAAGCCGGGTGCGCAGCTTTCTCCGTCTGCAGTGCCCAGGTTCAGATCCGGCAGGCGCCCCTCGAAAAGCCACGGCAGCTCGGACTGGATGCTGTGGGCATCGAAGACGACCACATGTCCGTAGCGCTCGCGCAGGCGATCGATCTCTGCAAGCAGGGCGTCATGGTAGGGCTGCCAATAGCGCGATCGCCGATGCGCGATCTCGGCAGGCGAGGGCGCATGACCTTCCCGGTACAGGGGCTCGCCCGTGAAGAAGCGCGTCGGACACAACTCGGTGTTCTGCGCGCCGGGGTACATCGGCGTGTCGTCGGGCGGGCGGTTGAGGTCAATGACGTAACGGCTGATCCGGGCCTTGAGCACGCTTGCGCCCATGTCGCGCGCGAAGGCATAGAGGCGCTCGAGGTGCCAGTCGGTGTCCTCGCTGCGCAGCGCACGCTCGACGTAGCCGTCGCGCAGTCCT
>DASTGE010000488.1:0-7093 GCA_035719405.1 Burkholderiaceae bacterium | reverse complement strand
GGCGACATGTAGGCAAGCGAACCGACGCGGAACACCTGCGTGCGATCCGAGGCGAGATTCAAGACGCTGCCGAAGTCACTGATCTTCACGTCGATTACGGTGTCGCGCTCGACGACTGCAAGAATATTCGCGGGCTTGACGTCGCGGTGGATCAGCCCCTGGCGGTACACGTAGCCCAGCGCCATCGCGCACTTGAAGCCAATCTCCACGATCTGCTCGAGCGACAGCAGGGCATCCGCACGGCAGAAGCGGCGCAACGTCGAACCGTTCACGTACTCCATCACGAGATACGGCGCGGCCCGATCCGCGACGGCGTCGTAGATCTGCACCACATTGGGATGATGCAGCCGCCCCACCAGCGCCGCTTCAGCCGCGAAAAAGCGATCGTAGTGGGCGCCTGCCCCTTCGAGGCCAGCGGCTTCGCTGCGCACGCGCTTGATCGCCACCTCCCGTCCATGGAAGTCGTCGCGGGCAAGAAAGACTTCACTGGTCGCGCCCTCACCGAGCTTGCGCAGCACGCGGTACTTGCCGATCTGCGTGGGCAGGGTGGCGGCATCTGAATACAACGGCAAAGGTTGGCTGGGAGCGGCGGAAGACATTCGACAAGAGGACGGTGCCGCTCTCGGCATGCGTCAAGACGCATGCCGGCGGCCCCCTCATCTTGCCCTGAGAATCCCTCCTGTGGCGGGCCAGAAATGGCTTCTGGGCCACCACCCCCCGTGCAATACGCCGCAACGCCCGCCGGCGCGCGGAAACCCCGACCGTAAAATCGGGGGATGATCCAAGCCAAGCAGGACCTGCTCGCCGCCTTGCGCGAAGCGGTCGCCGCGCTGGGCGACGATGTCGCGCCGCCCGGTTTCTCTCCCTCCTTCGAATCGCCCAAGCAGGCCTCGCATGGCGACCTGGCTGTGACGGCCGCGATGCAGCTTGCCAAGCCGGCAAGGCGCAATCCTCGCGAGCTGGCCGTACAGCTAATCGAAGCATTGAAGCATCAGCCCGCCGTGCAGCGCTGGGTGAAGTCGCTCGAAATTGCCGGGCCCGGCTTCATCAACCTCAAATTGACCGAAGCGGCCAAGCAGTCGGTGGTCGCCGAGGTCTTGGCGGCCGGTGACGCGTTCGGCTGCGCGCCGCGCCACGGCAAACGCATGCTGGTGGAGTTCGTGTCCGCCAATCCCACGGGCCCCCTGCACGTCGGCCACGGTCGTCAGGGCGCGCTCGGCGACTCGATCTGCCATTTGTTCGAGACGCAGGGCTGGGATGTGACGCGCGAGTTTTACTACAACGACGCAGGTGTGCAGATCGGCACCCTGGCGATGTCGGTGCAGGCACGGCTCAAGGGCCTCAAGCCCGGCGATACACACTGGCCGGAGTCCGCCTACAACGGCGACTACATCGCCGACATTTCCTCCGACTTTCTGGAGAAGAAGACGGTCAAGGCCGACGACCGGCAGTTCACCGCCTCAGGCGACATCCACGACATCGACGGCATTCGTCATTTCGCGGTGGCCTATCTGCGCCATGAGCAGGATCTGGATCTGCAGGCATTCGGCGTGAAGTTTGACAACTACTTTCTCGAATCGGGACTCTATTCGAGCGGCAAGGTCGAGCGCACCGTCCAGCGCCTGGTTGCCGCCGGAAAGACTTACGAGCGCGAGGGCGCACTCTGGCTGAAGACCACCGACTACGGCGACGACAAGGACCGCGTGATGCGCAAGTCCGACAGCTCCTACACCTACTTTGTGCCCGATGTGGCCTACCACATCGACAAGTGGGAGCGCGGTTTCACGAAAGTGATCAACGTGCAGGGCAGCGACCACCACGGCACGGTCGCACGTGTGCGCGCGGGGCTGCAGGCGGCGGGCGTCGGCATTCCTCAGGGCTGGCCCGACTACATCCTGCACAAGATGGTGACCGTGATGAAGGGCGGGGAGGAGGTCAAGATCTCCAAGCGGGCGGGATCCTACGTGACGTTGCGCGACCTGATCGACTGGACCAGCCGCGACGCGGTGCGCTTCTTCCTGATCAGCCGCAAGGCTGACACCGAGTTCGTATTCGACGTCGACCTCGCGCTGAAGCAGAACGACGAAAACCCGGTGTTCTACGTCCAGTACGCTCACGCACGCATTTGCTCGGTACTGGCCCAGTGGGGTGGAGACGAGGACGTGCTCGAGCAGGCCGATCTTTCGCTGCTCACCGCCCCGACTGAGACCGCGCTCATGCTCAAGCTTGGCGCGTATCCCGGCGTGCTGGCGTCCGCTGCCGCGGATCTGGCGCCGCATGACATCGCCTTTTACCTGCGCGACCTTGCGGCCGCCTTCCACACTTACTACGCCGCCGAGCGCTTCCTGGTGGAAGATGCGGCACTCGCGCAATCGCGTCTGGCGCTGCTGGCTGCCACGCGCCAGGTCCTGCGCAATGCGTTGGCCGTGCTGGGCGTCAGCGCTCCACGTTCCATGACGAGAGAAACTGCAAGCACATGAAGACGGAAAAAGGCGGCTTCGCGGTCGGGCTGATCGTCGGCCTGCTGATCGGCCTGACACTCGCTTTGGCGGTTGCACTGTACGTGACCAAGGCGCCAATGCCCTTTGTCAACAAGGTTCCGTCCCGCACGCCCACCGACGATGCAGCGGAAATCGAGCGCAACAGGAACTGGGATCCCAACGCTCCTCTGGCCGGCAAGCCGGTAAAGCCGATCCTGAACAATGGCTCTGCCTCCGGCTCCCAAACGACCACGACCGTGTCGATCCCGCCGGCGTCGCCGGCCTCCGCGGCGGAAGCCGTCCTCCCGCCGGGCGCCGCGCCGGCCCCTCCCCTGGCGACCGTTCCCGAGCCGAAGGCGGCCACCGCGCCGAAGTCGCAGCGCGACCCCGCTGCCATCCTCGCCGGCCAGTCGCCGCTGAGCGCACCGACATCGGGCCCGAAGTCATCGAAGGGTGGAGGCGAGACGTTCACTTACTTCGTGCAGGCCGGGGCGTTCGCGCGAACCGAAGATGCGGAGCTGCAGCGCGCCAGGCTGGCGATGATGGGGCTTTCGGCAAGGGTCACTGAGCGTGAGCAATCGGGCCGCACGGTGTACCGGGTGCGCCTGGGCCCGTTCGAACGCAAAGAGGACGCCGACGCCGCGCAGGAGCGGCTGCAGTCCAGTGGCGTCGACGCGGCGCTCGTGCGGGTCGAGAATTAGTGAACCAGCAGGAAAGGGACATCCCATGAAACGGCGCGAGTTCTCCGTGCAGCTGGCGGTTGCGGCGCTGCTTCCCCTCGTCACACGACAGGCGAATGCGCAAGGCGCGCCCGTCGAAGGCCAGAACTACATTCGTCTGGCACAGCCGGTCGCCACTTCGGTGCCGCCCGGCAAGGTCGATGTGATCGAATTCTTCTGGTACGGCTGTCCGCACTGCAATGCGCTGGAGCCTGTGCTGGAGGCGTGGCTGAAGCATCTGCCGCCGCAAATCGCCTTCCGCCGCGTGCATGTGGGCTTCACCGCCCTTCACGAGACGCATCAGAAAATCTTCTACACCCTCGAGGCCATGAACCTCGTCGAGCAGTTGCATCGCAAGGTATTTGCGGCCATCCATGTGCAGCACCGACGCCTCGACAAGGAGTCCGACATTGCCGCCTTCGCGACTGAAAACGGCGTCGATGCAAACAAGTTCATGGAGGTGTACAAGTCCTTCGCGGTACAAACGAAGGCAAGGCAGGCTAAGCAGTTGACCGACGCCTACAAGATCGACGGCGTCCCGGCACTGGGGGTGCAAGGCCGCTACTACACGTCTGTAGGGTTGGCAGGTAGCCAGCAGAATACATTGGCCGTCGTGGAATACCTCACGAAGAAGGTGCAGGCCGGCGGTTGACCGGCTTGGGGCGCTTACAGGGGCGGCCATTGCCGGCCGTCAAGTTATCCGCACCGACCCACCTAGATTGAGGTTGGCAGGGCAGAGACTGTGGCTAGAATGGCCTGCAAGTTTCATGCCGAAATGAGAACCACCACCTGCCTCCCTTTCATCGCCGCCTTCGTGGCGCTCGCCAGTGTCGTTGACGTCCGCGCCGAGCGAGCCGACCGCAACAAGCCGGTAACGATCGAGGCTGACCAACCAGGAACGATGGACCTGCTGAAGCAGGTCGTGGTCTTCAACGGCAACGTCGTGATCACCCAGGGCACGATGACGATACGGGCCGCGCGAGTCGAGGTGCGGCAGGCGCCGGACGGCATGCGCACCGCAACCGCCATCGGCAGCAGCGGGGAGCCGGCCCGCTTCCAGCAGAAGCGCGACGGTGTCGACGAGTACATCGAAGGCCAGGCCGACCGCCTTGTGTACGACGGTCGCGCCGACACGGTTCACCTCGTCGGCAACGCTCACATGCGGCGGTTGCGCGCAGGGTCGGTGTCCGACGAGATCACTGGCACCGAAATCACCTACGACAACACCGCCGAGCTCTTCAACGTCCGTGGCGGCGGCACTTCGACAGCTTCCAATCCCGGCGGCCGGGTGCGCGCCGTGCTCACCCCGCCACCCAGCCCCGCGGCCTCCGCGGCGCCTCCTGCCATCGCCTCGCAGCCGGGCGCGAGCCTCAGGCCGTCCACTGTTCTCGGAGACAAGAAGTGAGCGCCATTCCGCAGAGTTCGGGTGCGGACGGCCGCAGTCGGCTGCAGGCCGACGGACTGCAAAAGAGTTACGGCCCCCGGCGCGTGGTGAGCGACGTGCATGTCGACGTGGGCGCCGGTGAGGTGGTCGGGCTGCTGGGGCCGAACGGCGCGGGCAAGACGACGAGCTTCTATATGATCGTGGGGCTCGTACGGGCAGATGCCGGGGAGATCCGCATCGACGGCGCACCGGTGCAGCACAAGCCGATCCACCAGCGCTCGCGCCTCGGGCTGTCGTACCTGCCGCAGGAGGCCTCGATCTTTCGCAAGCTGACGGTCGAGGAGAACATCCGTGCAGTGCTGGAGCTTCAGTACGGGCCCGACGGCAAGCCATTGAAGCCGCAGGTCATCGAGCACATGCTGAACGGCCTCCTAGACGACCTCGGCGTTGCCAAACTGCGTTCGACCCCCGCACCCGCACTCTCCGGGGGCGAGCGGCGCCGGGTCGAAATCGCCCGCGCTCTGGCCACACAGCCACGCTTCATCCTGTTGGACGAACCTTTCGCCGGCGTCGACCCAATTGCCGTGATCGAGATCCAGCGGATCATCGGGTTCTTGAAGGCACGCGGCATCGGGGTGCTGATCACCGACCACAACGTGCGCGAAACGCTGGGAATTTGCGATCGCGCCTACATCATCAGCGAAGGCCGCGTGCTGGCCGAAGGCACGCCCCACGAGATCGTCGAGAACCCGGACGTCCGAAAGGTCTACCTGGGCGAGCACTTCCGCATGTAGGACAGCGAGGGAGTATGAAGCCGTCTTTGCAGGTCCGCCTGTCGCAGCATCTGGCGCTCACGCCGCAGCTGCAGCAGTCGATCCGCCTCCTGCAGCTGTCGACCCTGGAACTGCATCAGGAAGTCGAGCAGATGCTCGAGCAGAACCCGTTCCTGGAGGCCGAGGAAGAGTCGCCCACCGCATTCGAAACCTCCATCGAGCGCACAGCCACAAGCACCGCCTCCGCTGCCGAGGAGACCCCGGGCGAGGGCGGCTCCGAGACGGCGGACGATGCGGCGGGCGTCGACAGCGCCGACTTTGGCACGACCGAACGCGACGACTGGGAAAACGGCACTGAGCGCGACGACTTCGACGGCATCCGCGAGACCCCGTCGGCGAGCCCCGGCACGAGCGGCGAGGATGACTTCGAACCCCAGGAGCGGGCTGATGCCGGTCCCACGCTGCAGGATCACCTGCGCTCACAGGTTTGCGGGATGCGCCTGTCGCCGGAAGACATGGCGGCACTGCATGTGCTCATCGAGTCGCTGAACGACGACGGTTATCTGGCCGATCCGCTCGAAGATATCGCCGATCGCATTCTGGACGAGTCTTCCGGGCCCGAGGCGCGTGAGGAACTGCGCGAGCGGCTGCAATGTGCCTTGAAGTGGTTGCAGAGCATGGAGCCCACAGGCGTCGGCGCACGCAACCTGCCCGAGTGCCTGACGCTGCAGCTGCGCACGCTGCCGCCCAGCGAAGCGAAGATGGTGGCCATCATCATCTGCAAGCAGCACCTGGAGCTGCTGGCGCGGCGCGACGTGAAGAAGCTCATGGCGGCCACCGGCGCCGACGAGGATCTGATCAAGCAGGCCCAGGCATTGATCGTCACCTGCGAGCCCAAGCCGGGCCGGCCATTCGCGCGGGCAGAGTCCCACGTCATCGTGCCCGATGTGATCGTGCAGAAGTCGGGCCGGGGATGGAAGGCCGTGCTCAATCCGGACGTGATGCCCAAGCTGCGCATCAACGATCTGTACGCTCAGGCGATCCGCGGCTCGCGTGGAAACGGCAGCGCCGGGGGGTTGTCCGCCCGGCTGCAAGAGGCGCGATGGTTCATGAAGAACATTCAGCAGCGCTTCGACACCATCCTGCGTGTCAGCCAGGCGATCGTCGAACGGCAGAAGAGCTTCTTCACGCACGGCGAGATCGCCATGAAGCCGCTTGTGCTGCGAGAGATCGCCGATGAACTCGGACTGCACGAATCCACCATCTCGCGCGTGACCACCGCCAAGTACATGGCCACCACCTACGGCACTTTCGAGCTGAAGTACTTTTTCGGCTCTTCCCTCAACACGGAAGCCGGAGGCAATGCGTCGAGCACTGCGGTGCGCGCGCTCATCAAGCAGCTCGTGTCGGCCGAAGACCCGGCCAAGCCGCTGTCGGACAGCCAGCTGTCGCAGATGCTGGAAGAGCAGGGCATCCAGGTCGCGCGACGCACGGTGGCCAAGTACCGCGAGGCGCTGAAGATCGCGCCGGCCAACCTGCGCAAGGCGCTCTGATGGCGCTGCCGATCTTCCTGCCCTGCGCCGCCGGCGTCGAGGGTTTCCTGGCCGACGAGGTGCATCGGCTGACGGGGCTCGCCGGCGACGACCTGCTGATCGGCCGGGGCGGCGTGCAGCTGCGCGCTTCGTGGCGCGAGTCCATGCTGCTGAACCTGCACAGCCGGCTGGCGCAACGGGTGCT
>DASTGE010000487.1:0-4230 GCA_035719405.1 Burkholderiaceae bacterium | reverse complement strand
GTCTTCGGCACGCGGCCCGAGGCGATCAAGATGGCGCCGCTGATCGCCGAGCTCGAACGTCATCCCGGCCGCATCGTCAACCGCAACTGTCTTACCGGCCAACACAAGGACATGGTCGCCTCGCTGGTCGACCTGTTCGGCATTCGGGTCGACCACGACCTCGAGCTGATGCGCCACAATCAGACGCTCGAGCACATCACGGTCGCCGTCTTGCAGCAGGTGGGTCGGATCCTGCGTGAGGAGCCGTGCGATTTGCTGCTGGTGCAAGGCGACACCACCACTTCCATGGCCGCGGCACTGGCCGCGTTCTACGCCGGCGTCAAGGTCGGCCACGTCGAAGCTGGCCTGCGCACCTTCGACAAACAGCATCCTTATCCGGAAGAGAGCAACCGCAAGATGATCGACGCGGTGGCGGACCTCTTCTTCGCCCACACGCCGCAGGCGCGCCAGCACCTGCTCAACGAAGGCATTGCCGACTCGGCCATTGCGGTCACCGGCAACACCGTGATCGATGCCTTGCTCGATGTCGCCGCCCGCCCCTTCGACCCCACGGGCACACCGCTGGCGGGCCTGCCGTTCGACAGCCGGCGCATCGTTCTCGTCACCGCGCACCGCCGGGAAAGCTTCGGCGGTCCCTTCGAGTCGATGTGCGAAGGCTTGCGCCGCCTGGCCCTGCAGCATCGCGACGATGCGGTGCTGGTGTACCCGGTACATCGCAACCCGAACGTGCGGGAGGTCGTGGAGCGCACATTGGCCGGCATCGAGAACGTGCGCCTCATCGATCCGCTCGACTACATGCCGCTCGTGCACCTCATGAAGCGCTGCCACCTCGTGCTGACCGACTCGGGTGGATTGCAGGAAGAGGCCCCCAGCCTCGGCAAGCCCGTGCTGGTGATGCGCAAGACCACCGAACGGCCTGAAGGCGTCGCGGCCGGCACCGTCAAGCTTGTGGGCACGAACGCCGATGACATCGTGGGCGAAGCCTCGCGCTTGCTCGACGACCCGGCCGCCTACGCCGCAATGGCCACGCGCGCGAATCCTTATGGAGACGGAACGGCGAGCCGGCGCATTGTCGAACGCATCCTTGCCGACTTCGGATCATGAATGCGCCCCTGGTAAGCATTGTCCTGCCGACTTACAAGCGTGCCCACCTGCTCGCCGGCGCGATCGACAGCGTGCTGGCGCAGACATGGCGGAACTGGGAGCTGATCGTCGTCGACGACAACTCGCCCGACAACACGCGCGAGGTCGTCGCCGGCTTTGCCGACCCGCGCATCCGTTATTTCCGCAACGACCCCAACCTGAAGCTGCCACGCGCGCTGAACCGCGGCTTTGCGGAGGCCCGCGGCGACTATCTCACCTGGACGTCCGACGACAACCTCTACATGCCCCATGCGCTGGAGCGCATGCTCGAACGGCTGTCCGCGGGTGACTGTGATCTGGTCTATGCGGATTACTACCTGTTCTCCGAGCAGGACGCCCAAGGTCTCCCGTCCGACCCGCAACTCGACCGCCTCCCCGACACCGTGCAGCTCGAGCGCGGCAACCACATCGGCGCGTGCTTCCTCTACACGCGGCGGCTTTACGAATCGGTGGGCGATTACGACCCCGATCTGTTTCTCGTCGAGGACTACGACTATTTCATCCGCGCCGCGCGCCGATTTCAGCTCGCCCATATTGGGGAGCCGCTCTATCACTTCCGACGTGACGACGCGACGTTATACCTGTCGCGCTTTGCGGAGGTGAAGGCCTCGGACCTGCTGGTGCGATACAAGAACGAGTTGCTCGACGAGCGCGGGGTGGTCGACCAAATGATCGCCCTGTTGTTGCGCCATGCCGAAAGGCCGCGCGATCCCCTGCTCCACTGGACTGCGAAGCTGGCAGCGGCCAGCGGCTCGTGGCGTATCGGCCAATGGCAGCAGCGGCTGGCCGAGATGCGGCTGAAGCGTCGGCTGGGTGAGCGTGTGCAGGCGGTATTGCAGCGATACCGGTCAAGGGACGCGAGCTTCGGCACCGCACGGGATGCGTTGCGCACGCTGATGGGCGAAGTGGCGGAGGTCAAGTATGTTCGCCCATGACACGACGAAGAGGATGATGAGGACGTCCCGGAAGGCGAGACAGAAGACGGAGACCCCATGCTCGGCGCACTGAAGGCCTTGGAAATCGCGCGTCATGGCCCTGCACAGGCGCGAGCAATGCATCGTCACGCGATTCGCCGCGGCACAAGCATTGTCGAGGCGGTCCGTGTGCTGGAAAAGCTGTGCCCGGGCGACGCGGCCACCGACACCGAGGAGCCCATCTTCCTGCTGTCGGCCGGCTGGCGCTCGGGCTCGACAATGCTGCAGCGATTGGTGATGTCCGACCCCCGCGTGCTGATCTGGGGTGAGCCCTACGACGAATGCGGACTCGTGCAGGCGATGGCCGCCGCGATGCGTCCCTTTCGCGAAGGCTGGCCGCCGGCAGACTACTTCTATGACGGCCGGCCGACCACCGACCTGACCGGCGAGTGGATCGCGAACCTGTTCCCGTCGCTGGCCGACTGGCGGCGTGGTCAGAGGGCAATGTTCGACACGATGTACGCCGAACCTGCACGACGCGCGGGCTCCACGCGCTGGGGCATCAAGGAAGTGCGGTTGACCGCCGAGCACTGCTTTTACCTGCGCTGGCTCTACCCCCGCGCGCGCTTCGTGCTGCTGCTTCGTCATCCGCTCGATGCGTACCGTTCCTACGTGCGCTACGGCCGCAGCTGGTACGACACCTTTCCCGACCGTCCGGTGTTCACGCCGGTTGCCTTCGGCAGCCACTGGGGCAAGCTCGCTACGGGATTCCGCCGCGAGGCTGACGCGCTCGGCGCCCTCGTCATGAAGTATGAAGACCTGGCCGCCGGACGCTTCGACCCCGCATTGCTCGAATCCCACCTCGGCCTTACGCTCGACCGCAAGGTGCTTGCGCGCAAGGTGGGCAGTTCGGAACGTGGGGGCGAGATGGCGGCGGTGAACGCGCTCGAGCGCTGGCTGCTCAAGCGCGCCGTGGGCCCGGCGGCAGCGGACTTCGGCTACGGATGGTGACGATCATGGACCTCACCATCATCGTCTGCACGTACAACCGTGCCCCCTCGCTGCGCGACACGCTCGAGGCGCTGCGACGGCTCGAATCCCCGCCGGGGTGCGAGTGGGAAGTGATCGTGGTCGACAACAACTCGCGCGACGAGACGCGAGCGGTCGTCGAGGAGCTTGCAACAACCTGGCCCCGGCTGCGTTATGCGTTCGAGCGCGCGCAGGGCCTCTCGCATGCACGCAATCACGGCATTGCCGCCGCTCGGGGCGAGGTCATCCTGTTCACCGACGACGACGTGCTGCCCGAATCCGACTGGCTGCGCGTGACGCTCGAGGGCCTCGAGCGGCATGGAGCCGACGCCTGCGGCGGTTACATCGCACCGATCTGGGAACGGCCGCCGCCGTCATGGCTGACCGAACGCTTCTTCGGATTTCTCGCGCTGCGCACCGACCGCTCGGACGACTTTCCGATCGTCGATTCCGATCATGTTCCCTTCGGCGCCAACATGGCGTTCAGGCGGCGCGTGTTCGAGCGCGTCGGCGTGTTCGACACCAAGCGTGGACGCAACGGAAAGGTGCTCGCGGGCGGCGAGGACATCGAGTTCTTCGAGCGCCTGATGGCTGCGGGCATGAAGGCCTGGTTCCTCGGCCGTTCCCGCGTGCATCACAAGGTCGAGGCGTATCGGCTGCGCAAGGGCTACTTCCTGCGTTGGCGCTTTCACGCCAGCCGCAACATCGCGATGCACAGTGAGCCGCCGGGAAGCCGGCGCCTGTTCAACATCCCCTTCTACATGTACCCGCAGTTCTTCCGGTCGCTCGCGTGCAGCCTGCACGCCCGCCTGTTCATGGACGAGGGCGAAGCCTTGCATCGCGACATGCTCGTCTGCCATTTTCTGGGCACCTTCCAGGGCCTCTGGACCCAGCGTCGCCATGCAATACGAAACGATGGTCGCTGAATCCCCGAGCGTCGACGCTCATGCCTCATCGATGCGCGTGAGCATCGTTGTCACCGTACGTAACGAGCGCGGCAGCATCGTCACGCTGCTTGAATCCCTGCTCGCACAGTCGCACCGGCCTGACGAAATCATCATCGTCGACGGGGCGAGCACCGATGGCACGCTGGAGATCCTGCAAAGCTTCGCTGCCGCGCACCAGATCGTCCGCGTCATCTCCC
>DASTGE010000486.1:0-2446 GCA_035719405.1 Burkholderiaceae bacterium | reverse complement strand
GGCTTGTTGACGTGTTCTCCGGACGTGGGGACGTCAAAGTCATGGCAGATCAGCACCAACGAGCGGGTGCCGCCGGGGAGCTCGCTCCAGGCCAGATGCGGGTTGAGATTGTCGGAAAACGCGGGATTGCCGGCATCGTCGAGTCTGCCGGCGGCGTAGCGGGCCGGGATACGGTCGCCGTTGCTGAAACTGTCGCTCCAGTATCTCATCTCATCCTCGGTGGTTCTACATGAGCTGGCAACGCGAAAGTACCGCTAAGAGCGCAAAAAACAATTCACTCTTCCCGGTGCACCTTGCCTCTCCTGGAGTTCGCCCATTGCCGCAGCGCCGGCCGTGTCACACCCCCCACACGATGTCGTGCCCGTTGGCCACGGAGCGCCGCATCATGTCGATCATCGGCCACACACGCTGGCGCAGGGACACCCCTTCACGCGGCGGCGGTTGCTCGCCCTTGGCGATGGCCTCCTGCTCGACCTGCTCCCGCGCCGCCTCGTCGTCGGCTACCGCCTTTTCAAGGGCGGCGATTGCCGCCGGCATCTGGGACGCCTCGATGATGCCCTTCGGGGCCGGCTGGCGGCCGATGATACGCATCAACTGGTCGCCGTTTGGGCTCATCATGATCACGTCGCCCGACGACTTGGACTTGAACTTGTAGATCATCGGTACATGTACTCCCGGTTGAACGGATACGACGATTGTGACCCGAGCATCGGCCCGCCTTCGAGTTTGCCGGATGGATGGACGGCCAGCATCTGGTGCAGCGCGATCCAGCCGTGCTCGAAGGCCACCGCGCTGCCAGCGAGGTAAAGGCGATAGGCGCGCAGCACCCTGTCGCTGACCACCTCCCGGGCATGCGCGAGCCGTGACTCGAGGTTGTCTGACCATGCCCACAGGGTGCGCGCGTAGTGGGGTCGCAGGTTCTCGACGTCCAACATCTCCAGCCCGGTCTCGGCCATGGTGCGCAGCACGTGTGAGACGTGCAGCAACTCACCGCCGGGGAAGATGTAGCGCTCCATGAAGTCGCCCAGCCCGCTGCCGAGCTGATCGTTGCGCGTGCCTCCGGCCGTGATGCCGTGGTTCATCAACAGGCCGCCGGGCTTGAGCAGGCGACGGATCTTCGCGAAATAGGTCGGCAGGTTGGCCCGGCCCACATGCTCGAACATGCCCACGGACGCGATCTTGTCCCAGGGATCGTCCTCGGGAAGGTCACGGTAGTCGCAAAGCGCCATCGTCACCCGGCCCTTCATTCCCCGCACCTCGATCAACCCGTTGACGTACGCGTGCTGATTCTTTGAGAGCGTAATGCCTGTGGCATTGACGCCGTACTGCTCGGCTGCCCACAACAGCAGCCCTCCCCAACCCGCACCGATATCCAGAAAGCGCTCGCCCTCGCGCAACGCGAGCTTGCGACAGATGTGATCCAGCTTGGCCTCTTGCGCCTGAGCCAATGTCATTCCGGGGTCGCGGTAATAGGCGCAGGAGTACACACGGCGAGGGTCGAGCCACAGCGCATAGAAATCGTCCGAGACGTCGTAGTGGAACTGGACTTGCCGCGCATCGGCAGTGGTGGTGTGCCGAAGACGTGAACGGCCGTGGCGGGCAACGTCCTGCCACCATCCCAGCACGCTGGAGCGTTCGGTCAAGTGCGTGGGATCGCCGATCAGGCGGGCGGCCGCCTGCATGAGGTCGCGCAGATTACCCCCGATATCGACTTTGCCTTCGACATAGTCTTCGCCGATCTTGCCCATGTGTCCACCCGCGAGGTGAGCGAGCGTCGAAAGTTCTCGCAAAGTGAGCGTGACACGGGCGTCGGGCGGTCCGATTCGTCGCCCACCGGGCAATACCACCGAAACCCCAGTATCGGTGGCAGCAAGTTTCTGTTCGGCCAGGGCTTCGAGTGGGTTCATTCCTGCAACACATCAAACGAGGCGGGCGACCAACCGACTGTATGAAGAAATCGGAAACCTCCGCAAGCCTGGACCCTCGAAGAGATGCAAGGTGGCTCGAGCCACGCAAGGGGATGCCAGCTACGGGTCGAAACAGTCGTTGCCCGCTGCAGCGAGTGATGTACTCAGGCTCTGCGTGCGACCCGGCGCTGGGTGATCAGGCGGTTTGCGAAATCGGCAGCGTCGAAACCAGGACGCGCTTCATCCGGCGCACAGTTCCGAAAGACGGCCTCGGCACCAATCTCATGCAATCGCCGTCGCCTCTTCGTGATCCTCGGACGCGCCGCCGCCCATCGCCTCGAAGAAGTACGCGACGCGGGGCCGGGGCGAAAGGTCATCGAGGGCGGCGTGCGGCAGCTGCGACGGCTTGAGGCTGCGCCGCACGCCCAGCTCATGCTCTTCGGCCAGATCGACGACGAGGACCTCGTCGGGCGGCACCTTCGGGTCGTGAATCAACACCCGCGGCTTGAGCGGTCGAGACGAGTTGACCGTGACGACCA
>DASTGE010000485.1:0-3629 GCA_035719405.1 Burkholderiaceae bacterium | reverse complement strand
TCCTGAACTGTCTGGGTGACTTGCGCTCGCACTGGTGGCGCCGAGTCGCGATCGTCGGCGTGTTGTTGGTCGTGCTGCGCTACATCGCGTGGCGAACGGGCGCGACGGTGCCGTGGGGCAGCTTCTCACCTGCCGCGTTGTACATGCAGGCGGTGATGCTTTTCGAGCTGGCATGGGTGGTCGAAATCGTGCAGGCGCTGTACTTCTTCTGTGCGCCGGACGCGAAGCAGGCGCATGACCGGGATGAACGCGGCGTACCGAGGGCGATGGACCGTGCCTTGCGCCGTGCATCCGTCGACGTCTTCATTCCCACCTACAACGAGGGGCCGGAGATCATCGAGCGCACGCTCCTTGCGGCACGGCGCATCGCATGGAGCGGGCCTGTCGAGATTTGCGTGCTCGACGACGGGCGGCGCGCATGGGTCGACGAGCTGTGCAGCAAGCACGGCGCGCGCTGGATCACCCGTCCCGGCAACCAGGGTGCGAAGGCCGGCAACATCAACCACGCACTGGGCGTCACCTCGGGCGAGTTCATCCTGTTCCTCGATGCGGACTTCCTCGCGCATCCCGAAGCGGTCGCGCGTCTGATGCCCGTGATGGACGACCCGACGGTGGCGATCGCCCAGGCACCGCAGCACTTCTACAACGACGATCCCGTGACGCACGCGCTCGGCGTGCAGGGACACATCGGCGATGAGCAGGCCATGTTCTTCGATCGCATCCTGCCGGCGCGCGACCGCGGCGGGTTCGCCTTCTTTTGCGGCACCTGCGCCCTGCTGAGGCGCGCGGCGCTCGTCGAGGCGGGAGGGTTGCCGACCGACGCGGTGACGGAGGACATCCTGCTGTCGGTGTACCTGCGCAAGCGCGGCTGGCAGACGCGTTACCTCGAGCGGCCGGTGGCGACCGGCCTCGCGCCGGAGAGCATGCATGCGTTCTATGTGCAGCGACGGCGCTGGGCACGCGGCGCGATACAGCTGCTGTATCTGCGCTCGGGCTTATTCGCGCGCGGCATCAGCCTGCAGCAGCGGTTTGCGTTCCTGCCGTTGTATTGGGTGGTCTCGCCGATCGTGCGCATCGCCAGCCTGGTGGTGCCGCAATGCCTGCTGCTGTTCGGCTGGGAACCGCTGCACAACGCAACCGATGCGCAAATGCTGCGGTACCAGGGGCCCATGGTGATCGCGATGATGGGCTTGACAGCGTTCCTTTACCGCCACCGCTGGTCGCCGATCGTCAGCTCGGTCTGGGCGGACCTGATTGCCATCGGCATCGCGCCATCGGTGCTGGTGGACCTTGTCGCGCCGTTTCGCGACAAGCAGTTCCATGTGACGCCCAAGGGCCGCGCGGCGAGTGCCGGAGGGCACGACCGGCGTCTGGCGATCGTCGTGGCGGCAGGGGTTGCGCTGACGCTGGCCGCCATCGTGCGGGGCGCGCTGCCCGACGCTTCGAGCGCCCGTGGCGCCGTCCCCGGCATCATGACCTTTTCGATGTTCTGGGCCCTGATCAACCTCGGGCGATTGCTCGGCATCACGGTCGCCCTGTGGCGGCAGGTGTCGCCCGGAGATCCGCGGCTGGAGATCAAGTGCGATGAGCAGCACGGCTTCGTGCTGCTGGCAGGCAAAGGCGTGCAGCCGCTGTCGGGCTGGCACATCGGCGAGGACCGGGTCAAGGTGCCGGCGGGCGCTACCATCGCGCCGCGCAGCCGCATCGGCTGGCGCGGACCGAACGGGCGTATTGGCGTCATCGCGCGTGTCGAGGCCGACGGTCGCCTCGAGTTCTCGTCCAGCGATGCACGCTCGCGCCTGCTGTCGCTGCTGGTGGCCGCGCATTGCGACGCGGAGAAGCCATACCGACCGGTCGGCGCCTTGACTCGGGCTGCTGCGCAGATGTTCGGCCTGACCCGATCGGAGAAACCTGCTTGACCTTGACGAAGCTTTGCAATTGGAGAGCCCTTGCGCTCGCGTGGCCTGCCGTCGCTTCGGCGCAGTGGCTCGACTTCGCTCAACTCGACAAGTCGGCGGAGTCCACCACACTGGTGCTGGTCCGCGCTCTGAAGGAGCTGGCGCCGGAGTCGGCCCCGCCGCCATTGCTCAGTGCCAGCGGGACGCGTTGGTCGACGGGCGAGGCCGCCTCGCTCGGCTATACCCAGCGCTTCGCCACGACCGATGGCCCTCACCGGCTGGTGTTCGGCGGTGGCGCGAGCGTGAACAGATATCGCAGCCGCGACCCGCAGACCACCGACCGAGGTGAAAGCGGTCTCGCGCTGCGTGCGCAGGCGGAATTGTCGGGGCCGGCACTCGCGGGGTCGTACTACACCTTGCTGCAGGCTTCGACCTTTCGCCGAAGCTGGTTCGCAACGGCGCAGTACGCGCCGGACGCACAGCGCTTTGGCGTGGAACTGTCGCGCTACCATGAAACCGGCTGGCAAGCGACCAGCGCCGTTCTGCGCGTCTCCGTTGTTCCCCGATGGTTCGTGCGCATCGGCCTGCAGCGCGCCACAGGCGAAACGCGCCCCTTCTTTGGCGTGGCCTATAACGGCTTCTGACGTCGCGGGAGCGGCCCGCCTTCAACGCCTGACCGGTGCGGACCTGGTGCGGCCCCACGTTCGGCACGATGCCAGGCGTGTCAACTGCAGTCGTGCCAGCTGCGGTGACAGGGCCGCAGCTTCGAGCGGATGGGCGGATGAAATCCGGCGTCATGCGCAGTGCCCGGACGATGCCAGAATCAAGTTGCGCATTGACCAGCAGTGGGCTCCGCTTGTCAACCCAGGCGAAACACCATTGGGATCTGCCAGGCCTTGCGCGGACTCTTGGTCCGAGCCCACCAACGCATCGGCCGGCTGCAGCGTGAGGAGCAACGCGCCGGCCAGCGCGATTACGAGCTCGACGAGGAAGAGGGTGGAGATCTTCATGCGGGACGTCTCAGTGCAGTGGGTCGCAAGCGTTAGCGGCGGAGGTCATTCGCAGCCCCTTCTTTCCGCAAAGGCCCCTGGGCATGCATCAACAGTAGGCGAGCGCCTTGATCGCCGCGTAACGCTCGTTGAACGGCGCGTTACCCGACTGCATCAAAGAGCAACGATGCGAGTGTCGAAGGCCGCAGTTCTCGGACTTGTCCGACTTCCTGATCGCGCGACGCTGACGCGGCGGCCTCTGCCGCGTCAGCGGCCATCGCGAGGCTTTTGCGATGGCACAGGGGACGGCGCCCCTTGGCGCTTTAGCGGCGTTGGTCACGCCCTCACAGGAGCGGCCCTGCACATGCAGTTCGCTTCTGTGGTCTCGCCGCCGCATCCGCAGCCGCAGCCCGCCGGACAGTTGCATGAAGCCGCGACTTGCAGTTCGCGCTTCGCGCCATCCTGGCAGCCGCAGGCGCAGGTGCCGCCAGGACACTGGAGACAGGGGCAGGAGGAAGTGTCAAGATGGTTCATCGGGTGCTCCTTCGCAAGGGTTGCGAACCGGTCAGTTCGTGCGATCAATTCTGAAGAGCGGGTGCCTTGCAGGCTTGAACAAAGCGGCTGACTTTCATGCCACTGCAGAGCAATACCACGAACCATCATTCGGCCGGCGCGCGTCGCATCGTCGGCGTTGGCCGGGTACTTTTGTGGTCCGGGGGCAGCTTATGGATCGGGCGAGATA
>DASTGE010000484.1:0-15103 GCA_035719405.1 Burkholderiaceae bacterium | reverse complement strand
GTCAGGTCTACGGTGCGCTCACGATCGCTGCACCTGAGCCGGACGCTTTCGACGAGACCGAGTTGCAACTGCTGAAGGCGACGGCGGAGGATCTGGAGTTCGGCATCGGCGTGCTGCGCTCGCGGTCCCGGGTCGCCGCAGCGGAAGAGACAGTGCGCCGGCTCGCGTTTGTGGACGCCGTCACCGGGCTGCCCAACCGTGTGCGGCTGCGTGAACTGCTGGCCGAGGCGATCGATCGCGCCAGCGCGCAGCGCCGGCCGCTGGCCTTGCTCCGCATCGAGATCGAGCGCTTTCGCGAGCTCAACGAGACCTTGGGCGACGTCGAAATGGACAAGCTGCTCCAGGGAGTCGCTCGACGGTTGGAAGGCCTGCTCGGCAGCGACGGCCGCATCACGCGCATCGCCGAGGACGAGTTTGCCGTCGTGCTGCCCGGCTTCGGTGCCGAGGCTGCGGCAGATGTAGGGAGGCGGTTGGCCTCGGCCCTGGCCGAGCCCATCGAGTTGCACGAGTTGTTGCTCGATACCCGCTCGGCGGTTGGCATCGCATTTTTCCCCGGCCATGGCGCTGAAGCCGATGCGCTCATGCGCCGCGCCAGCATCGCGCTGGACCAGGCAAAGCGTTCAGGCAGCGGGGTGTCGATGTTCCGCGAGGGCCAGGACCGCGAGCGCCAGCAGCGGCTGTCGCTGATCGGCGATTTGCGCCGTGCAGTCGTGCGCGACGAATTGCGGCTGTACTGCCAGCCGCAGATGCACCTGGCCACTGGCCGCATCTGCGGCGCCGAGGCGTTGGTGCGCTGGAATCATCCGCGGCTGGGAATGATCAATCCGGGCGAGTTCATCAAGCTCGCGGAAAGCGGCGGTATCATCACCCCGCTGACCTATTGGGTTCTCGACGCCGCATTGCGCCAGCGCTACGAATGGCAGCAGCAGGGCATCGACCAGACTCTGTCGGTCAACCTTTCAGCGCACGACCTGCGCGAACCGAAGCTGATCGAGCACATCTCTGATGCACTCGAAACCTGGGGTGCGCGTCCGGGCTGGATCGGGATCGAACTCACCGAGAGCGCGCTTATGGAAGACCCTGCGGGCGCACTCGAGACGCTGCAGCGCCTGAAGCGCCATGATGTCCGGCTCGCGGTAGATGACTTCGGCACGGGGTATTCGTCGTTGGCCTATCTGCAGCAGCTGCCCGTGGACGAAATCAAGATCGACCAGTCCTTCGTCTCGAGCATGATCACCAACGCCGACTCGCAGACCATCGTACGCTCGACCATCGACCTCGCGCACAACCTCAATCTGCAGGTGGTCGCCGAGGGTGTCGAGGATCAGCGTACCTTCGAGCGCCTTGCTGAACTGGGCTGCGACCGGGCGCAAGGCTATTGCATCAGCCGACCCATCCCCGCCGCCGAATTCGGCGACTGGCAGGCGAGGCACTAGGAATGCATTAGGAAGGCCACACCGTGGCCCTGCTCACGAACCTGAACGAGTCAAGGGTCGCTCCGCGGCGGACGGTCCTGCTCGCCCTGCGATGAAGCTCTTGACGTGGAACATCCAGTGGGGCCGTGGCGTCGACGGCCGTGTCGACCTGGACCGGATCGTGGCGCACGCACGCCGCTTTGCCGACTTCGACGTGCTGTGCCTGCAGGAGGTGTCAGCGGCCTATCCCGAACTGCCGGGGTGCGATGGCAGTGACCAGTTCGCTGCTATCGCCAAGCGCCTGCCCGCGTTCGTTGCGATCGACGGCGTGGCAACAGACACGCCGCATCCGCAATCCGGCCGGCGGCGCTTCGGCAACATGGTGCTGTCACGGCTGCCGGTCGGACCGGTGTTCAGGCATTTGCTGCCATGGCCGGCCGATCCCGATTCGATGAGCATGCAGCGCGTGGCGGTCGAGGCAACCGTGCAGGCGGAATTCGGGCCGGTGCGGGTCATCACGACCCATCTCGAGTACTACTCCGTGCGGCAGCGGCGCGCGCAGGTCGATCGGCTGCGCGCGCTCCACGCCGAGGCCGTCGAGCAGGCGCAGTGCACTCGGCCCGGAGGCGCACAGGATGGGCCGTTTCATCATGTGCCCCGGGCAGCATCCGCCGTGCTGTGCGGCGACTTCAACTGCGGGCCGACGAGCGAAGAGCGCCAGCGCCTGATGGCGCCGATCGATGGCGGGACACCGCGGTTCATCGACGCCTGGGAGATCATGTACCCCCGGCGCGAGCACGAGCCGACGCTCGGCGTGCACGATCACGAGCAATGGCCTGAGCCGTTGTCGTTCGACACCGTGTACGTCAGCGCGGACGTGGCACCGAGGGTGAAGGCAATGGAGATCGACGCGTCGAGCGACGCGTCGGACCATCAGCCCGTGATGGTGGAGATTCGCTGAGGGTCGGCGTTTGGCCGCCGTCTGATTGCCGACCGCCCCGGAAGAATTGGGGCGGCCGGCGAGAGTCGCTCTCGATTCAGGGCAACTTGCCCAGGTCCATCGTCCAGTACATCCCGTAGCTGCCGCCCTTCACGCACGCCAGCCCGATGTCCTTGAAGTTGGCGTTCATGATGTTTGCGCAGTGTCCCGGGCTGGCCATCCAAGCGTCGACCACGGAGGCCACCGACGGGTAGCCGGCCGCGATGTTCTCGCCCCACGTGCTCCAGTTGTAGCCGGCCGCGAGCATCCGCTGTCCTGGGTCGCTGCCATCCGAGCCGGTGTGGGAGAAGAAGTTGTTGGTCGCCATGTCCGTCGAATGCCGGGTCGAGGAGGCGATCAGCGCGTTGTTCCAGGCGAGGGCAGGTGCCGGGCCGAAGCTGCCGTAGGAGCCGCAGCTTGCGCCTTGGGCGCGGTACTGGTTGACGCGCTGGAGCGCTTCCGCGGCGAAATTGCTCAATCCGCAGTTCGCGGCAATCGAATCGCTGGCAGCGGGAGCCGGTGCCGGAGCGGGAGCCAGTGCCGGAGCGGGCGCAGGAGCGGGCGCAGGCGCGGGCGCAGGGGCAGGCGCAGGCGCAGGCGCAGGCGCAGGCGCAGGCGCAGGCGCGGGTGCGGGTGCCGGAGCCGGAGCCGGAGCCGGAGCCGGAGCCGGAGCCGGAGCCGGTTTCCGGCGACGCCAGCGCAGGATCTCGGCCTGCCCGTCGGGTGTTGCTTCGTAAGACGTCGAGCTTGTAACGGGAGCTGCTGTGGGCGCCGAGGTCTCTGACGGCGAGTCGCCGCCGCCACACGCTGCGAGCATGGACGCGAAGGCGATTGCCATGGACAGTGGCACGCGCGCCGCGATGGAAGAAACGGGCGCGGGCTTGAGAGTAGTGGTTTGGTTTTTCATGGGCGCGCAGAATGCCGGGAGCAAGGCCTTGCCTCATTGCTGGATGCAACCGATTCCCGTTTTACGTCACCACTTGCGACATTTCGGGCTGTAAGTGTCGGGCCGACGTGAGAAGCATCACAGGCATTTGCCCTTGCCGCGCTGCCCAAACGTCATGTGCCAACCACGACTTTCCGCGCCGCGCGGGTTTCGCGTTGCCTTGAAGCGAAAGGGATTGCTTCATCATGGACACCACCCAGCTCATTGCCATCGCCGCCGCCTTGGGCTGGGCGAGTGGGCTGCGGCTGTACGCCGTGCTGTTCCTGACCGGCCTCGCCGGGCATCTCGGCTGGGTTCAGTTGCCTCACGGGCTTCAGGTTCTGCAGTCCATGCCGATGCTGCTTGCCAGCGCGGTGCTGCTGGTGGTGGAGTTCTTCGCCGACAAGGTCCCGCTGATCGACTCGATGTGGGACACGCTGCACACGCTCATCCGCATCCCTGCCGGAGCGGCCCTCGCTGCATCCGTGTTCGGCGGGGATCATGCAACCCAGGCTGCCGTCGCCGCGCTGCTCGGCGGTGCGCTCGCGGCCACCTCGCATGCTGCAAAGGCCAGCACGCGCGCGGCGGTCAATGCCTCACCCGAGCCGTTTTCCAATATCGCTTTGTCGCTGGTTGGCGATGCCATGGTCCCTGGCGCCTTATGGCTCGCATGGTCCCATCCGCTGGTCTTCCTGATCGTGCTGGCGATCGTGCTCGTGTTGATGGCGCTGCTGATCCGCCTGCTCGCGCGTTTCGTGTCGAGGCTGTGGAGGCGACGTGCACGACGTCAAGGCACGAGCCTGATCGACGTTCGGCAAGACCCGGGTCGCTGAAGCGAGCACGATGCGATGTCTCGTTCCAGGCTCCTTCAAAGAGCCGGGATGGATTGCTTACCATCGAGTGATGGACGACCTTTCCCTGCCTGAAGGTTTTCGCCGCGTCACGCGAGTTCTCGCCGATCTCGGCCATCCGCATGCGCCGTTATGGCTCGATGTCGCTGCCCGCACTTCACAGGAGGCGGCCGACGCCCTCGGCATCGAGGTGGGCCAGATCGCCAAGAGCGTCATCTTCCGGCGCAAGAGCGACGACAGTGCCGTGCTGGTGGTTGCCTCGGGCGATCGACGTGTCGACGAGAAGAAGGTGGCAGCGATGGCCGGCCCCCTTGGCCGGGCCGACGCCGAGTTCGTGAAGTCGCGTACCGGCTTCTCCATCGGCGGCGTGGCCCCCGTGGCCCACTCCACGCCGCCTTTCACGCTGATCGACCGCGACCTGTTCCGGTTCAATGAGATCTGGGCGGCGGCAGGTCATCCCAACGGCGTGTTCCGGCTCTCACCGATCGACCTCGAGCGGCTCACCGGTGCGCCGGTGGCCGATGTCGTCTTGCAAGCATCATGAAGTTGGACGCCGACGGCCGCGTCGGCAGCCCTTGCGTCAACGTGTGTCGCATTGACGCGCGCACCGGGTGGTGCGAGGGCTGCCTGCGCACGCTCGACGAAATCGCGGCCTGGTCATCACTGGACGATGACGGGCGGCGCGAAGTCTGGTCCCGCCTGGCGGGACGCATCGAGCAAACCGCAGGGTGGGCGGACCAGGAGACGTTGCCGCTGAAGGACAAGCCGCGATGAAGGCGATCGACTTCTGGTTCGACCCGATCTCCCCGTATGCCTTCCTCGCCTTCGAGCGCCTGCCTCAGGCGCTGGAGGGCTGCAGCTATGCGGTGGCTTATCGGCCGGTGCTGTTCGCGGCCCTGCTTGGGCACTGGGGGCACAAGGGACCGGCCGAGATCGCTCCGAAGCGCGCATGGACGATGAGGCAGGTTGCCTGGATCGCACACCGCCATGACATCGCGATCACGCAGCCTGCGGTGCATCCGTTCAATCCGCTGCCTCTGCTGCGCCTTGCGCTGGCATGCGCGCCGGCGGGCGGCACTCCCAACCGGCACACGGTCGAAGCTGTGTTCCGCCATGTATGGCACAGCGGCGCGGACCCCACCGATCCCGAGCGGATCCATGCACTGCAGGCCCAACTGGAGCCCCAGCGTGATCCGCGGTCTGATGCCTTGAAACAGGAACTGCGGGCGGCGACCGACCAAGCCATCGCGCTCGGCGTGTTCGGCGTTCCGACGATGCGTGTCGACGACCAACTGTTCTGGGGAGTGGACTCGCTGGAGATGGTCGCCTCGTGCCTGCGTGGCGATCCGTGGTTCGAGCCTTCACATTGGGATCGGCTTGCCGCGCCGACCTCCGGCCGGCAACGCCGACAAGTGGACTGAGGAATTACCCGGACCCCGACGCCGTTTCCTGCGATGCAAAACGCACGCTCAGGGTTGCCACCTAATTCGTAAGCCCGGGTTCAGTTTGGCGTCAGAGAAGGGTCAGAGGCGACGGGGATATTTGCCCAGGGGTGCCACTGCCTGCCTGGCGGTGAGGCTGATTCCCACCAACACAGGAGACATCAAATGGCAACTGCTGCAGTCGCAAGACCCGCCGCAAGGCCGATGACCGGCGAGGAGAGAAAAGTCATCTTCGCGTCGTCGCTCGGCACGGTCTTCGAATGGTACGACTTCTATCTCTACGGATCGCTGGCCGCTATCATCGGCAAGCAGTTCTTTGCAGCGCTCGATCCGACCGCGGCGTTCATCGCCTCCCTCATGGCCTTTGCGGCCGGCTTCCTGGTGCGCCCGTTCGGCGCGCTGGTGTTCGGCCGCCTGGGCGACATGATCGGGCGCAAGTACACCTTCCTGGTCACCATCCTGATCATGGGCCTGTCGACGTTCATCGTCGGCGTGCTGCCCTCGTACGCCTCGATTGGCGTGGCCGCGCCAATCATCCTCGTCGGCCTGCGCTTGCTGCAGGGGCTGGCGCTGGGTGGGGAGTATGGCGGTGCGGCGACCTACGTGGCCGAGCATGCGCCGCAAGGCAAGCGTGGTGCCTACACCTCGTGGATTCAGACCACGGCGACCCTGGGCCTGTTCCTGTCGCTGATCGTGATCATCGGTACCAAGGAAGTGGTCGGCGACGCGGCCTTCAACGCCTGGGGCTGGCGCGTTCCGTTCTGGGTCTCGATCTTCCTGCTCGCCATCTCTGTATGGATCCGGTTGAGCCTGAACGAGTCTCCGGCCTTCAAGCGCATGAAGGAAGAAGGCCGCACGTCAAAGGCGCCGCTGTCGGAGTCCTTCGGCCAATGGCGCAACCTGAAGGTCGTGATCCTGGCGTTGCTCGGCTTGACTGCGGGGCAGGGTGTGGTCTGGTACACCGGCCAGTTCTATGCGATGTTTTTTCTTACCGCGCAGCTCAAGGTTGACGCCACGCTGGCGCAGCTGCTGATTGGCGCCTCGCTGCTGATCGGCACGCCGTTCTTCGTCGTGTTCGGCGCGCTGTCCGACAGGATCGGCCGCAAGCCGATCATCATGGCCGGGTGCCTGCTGGCGGTGCTCACCTATTTTCCGCTGTTCAAGGCACTGACCGAGGCCGCCAACCCTGACCTCGCGCGCGCACAGGCTGCGAACAAGGTGGTCGTGCATGGCGATCCCTCCCAGTGCTCGTTCCAGGGCAATCCGGTGGCGCGCGAGATCGATTTCAGTACCTCCTGCGACATTGCAAAGCGCTTCCTCGCGCAAAGCTCGGTGAGCTATGACAACGCCGAAGCGGCCCCTGGCACACCAGCCACGATTTCCATTGGCGACAAGGTGATCACCGCCCCCTCGGCCAATGTCGTGAATCATAAGTTCGACGAGGAAAGCACGAAGAAGGTTGCTGCCTTCAAGAAGGAAGTGGGCGACGCGTTGAAGGCTGCAGGCTATCCGACGAAGGCCGACCCCGCGAAGATCGACAAGCCGAAGATCATTGCGATCCTCACGCTGCTGGTGATCTACGTGACCATGGTCTACGGCCCGATCGCGGCGGCGCTCGTCGAAATGTTCCCCACCAGGATCCGCTACACCTCGATGAGCCTGCCGTACCACATCGGCAATGGCTGGTTTGGAGGCTTGCTGCCCACCACCGCGTTCGCGATCGTCGCCTCGACCGGCAACATGTACAACGGCCTGTGGTATCCCATCGTCATCGCGGCGATGACCTTCATCATCGGGATGCTGTTCATCCGCGAGACAAAGGAAGTGGATATTTACGCCAACGACTGATTCGAGCTTTCACATCCACTGACCCTGAACAGGCCCGCCATCGTGCGGGCTTTCTTTCGCGTCTGCCGATCTCAATTGGATGAGAACAGCCTCGCGACTGCTACCGGGTTCGACGGAAAGTACAGGTGCACATAGCTGGCCGTCGTGCGGTGTACGCGGTATGCCGCCTCTTCGGTCGGTCCTCCGTTCGGGTTCGTGGCGCGGGCGATTGGCGCGAGCGGCGTCTCGGAGATCGAGTAGTGGAAGCTGTGTCCCCGCAACTCGCCCTCGGGCAGCACGAGCCGTTGCAAGCCGAGCGAGACGAGCCGCTGATGCATGTGTGTGCGGCCGGGCAAGAGGCCAAAGCCAGGATGCGCGTGCTCGTCGATGTCGACCAACTCGTCGAACAGGCTCATCATGCCGCCGCACTCGGCGAGCATCGGCTTGCCGGCGACCTGATGCTCTCTCAGGTCGGCGCGCAGCGCTTCGTTTGCGGACCACGCCGCGGCATGCAACTCCGGATAACCACCGGGCAGCCATACGGCATCGCATGGTGGGAGTCTCTCGCCTGATACCGGGGAGAAGAACTGGAGGCTTGCGCCCATGGCCCGAAGGCAGTCGAGGTTGGCGGGGTAGAGGAAGCAGAAGGCGGCGTCGCGTGCCACGGCGATGCGCTGCCCCGCGAGCATTGGTGGCGGTGGCACGAGGTCGCCCGGTTTGAAGGTCACCATCGGTGCCTGGCAGGCATCGCGCGAGCACGGCTGCAATGCCTTCGCTGCGGCGGTGAACCGGCTCGCGACATCGTTATCGTCCGCTTGGGGCACGAGGCCGAGGTGCCGCGCGGGAAGCGACAGTTCTGCGGCGGCAGGCAGCCATCCCAAGGCATCGATGTCGGGCGGCAGCGAGTCGAAAAGCAGCCGTGCGTGATAAGCGCTCGCGACGCGATTGGCGAATACGCCTGCGAAGGGAAGTCCCGGGCGGTATTGCTTCAGCCCGTAAGCAATCGCGCCAAGGGTCTGTGCCATGGCTGCGCCGTTGATGACCGCGAGTACCGGCAGGCCGAATCGCTCGGCGAGATCCGCGCTCGACGGGTTCCCGTCGAACAGGCCCATGGCACCCTCGACCAGCACCAGGTCAGCCTCGTTCGCGGCCTCCCACAGCAACTGGGCGCAATGTGCTTCACCGCCCATGAACAGGTCGAGTTGCCACACCGGCTCACCTGTGATCGCCTGCAACACCATCGGATCGAGGAAATCGGGGCCGGTCTTGAACACGCGCACCCGCTTGCCGAGCGCGCGCGCGTGGAGCGCCAATGCGCCCGTGACGGTGGTCTTGCCCTGGCCCGAGCCGCACCCGCTTACGAGCAGGGCATGGCAGCGTCGTCGGGTCATGCTGGGGGCGTTCATCGTTCCTTCGTTTGACATGAGTGGAGGCTTCAGGCGCGTGGAGGCGTCCGGGTCGATGGACGCCAATCAAAGGGACAGGAATGCTACGAGCAGTCCTGCCCCGAAGGGTGGTCGCCGCGCCGCTGGGAAGCGGTCGCTCCTGCAGCAACTTCTCGTTGTCCTCGCTGCCGGGCCGGATTAAGATGTTTTGAATTGTGAGCGCCGCCCATATTGCGCGAGGTTCTGACAATGAAAGAATGAATGCACATGGCACTGCGCACATGGATTCCGTCAATGCTATTGACCGCGGGTGTGGCCATCGGGACGCTGCCCGCCCATGCGCAGCTAATCAGTGTGGTGGGGACGGACCATTACCTGAACCGAGCCGTGGCATCCAAAGATTCAGATGCGCCTGGCGCGGTCGGGCCCGGCGCCGACCTCGCGCGCGAGGTGCTCAAGCGAGCCGGCTTTGAGCACACGATCACGATTTACCCGTGGGCGCGCGCCTATTTCATGGCGCAAACCGAGCCCAATGTGATGATCATCTCGATGGCGCGCACGCCCGAGCGCGAACAAGATTTCAAATGGGTTGGAGAGGTCGCGCCGGTTCAATACCGGTTATTCAAGCTCAAGAGCCGGCAGGACATCCGCATCAAGACCTTGGACGATGTGAAGAAGTTCAAGATCGGTGTGGTCAGCCAGGATGTTGCGCACTTGTATCTGATCCACAAGAGGGTGCCGGTCAGCGCGCTTCAGGTCACGCCCAGCTATTCGCTTGCCTTCAAAATGCTCGTGGCCGGGCGTATCGATCTTGTGCCACGCAGCCAGTTCGGACTCAAGCAGTTTTGTGAAGAGGCGCCGGCCGACTGCGGCAAGATAGACAGCGCCTACATGATGGACGAGATCAATTCGTCGCTGTTCATGGCATTCAGCAAACAGACGTCTGACGAAGTCGTCAATAAAACCCGGAAAGCCTATGACCAGATCCGGGCCGAAGGCACCTTGGCAACAATCATCGAACCCGCGCTGAAGTGAGGCGCCGGCGAGTGGCTGCCCTGGCTCGTGCAAGACCGAGCCACGGGACATGGGTGCTCTGTCTTCCGGCGCTACGCTGGTTCACTTCAGCGCTATTTCACTTGCCTGGCAGCCTGTCGTAATCTCGCCAACAGCTCTGGCTCGGTTCTCGGGTTGCATGCGAGATAGACATCCAACGTTTGCAGCGTGTAGACCGTGCGAATAGGCGTCTTCTCCTTGTTCTGCTCGATCAGATAACGTGCGATCATTTCGTCATCCACCCAAAGATCTATGCGACTGGCAACGAGTTTGCTCAGGTTGTTGACGTCCGCCGGTGCGGTCTGAACGTTCATGTTCAGGCTTTTCAGATAGGTGTCCATCACGTCGCCGTTGTAGGTGCCGATGCGATATTTCCTCGCGTCCTCCAGTGAGTTCACCGTGATGTTGGCATCACTTCTTGCCAGGAACACGCGCTTGATTTGCATGATGGGTGGTTCGATCCATTCGAAAAGACCTTCCCTCTCCTTGGTTCTTGCCACCGAGAAAATACAAACATTCTCTGTCGACTTCGCCATATCGAAGGAGCGCGCAAATGGGTACAAGCGAAGGCTGTGTGGAATGTCTGCCGCTTCCAGGATTGACCTTACTTTCGCGGTAGCAACGCCGACGACCTTGTCCCCTTGCATCATCTGTCGTGGTGGTCGCTCTTCGGTCACCACCTGCAGTTCGGCGGCGTGGGCAGGTGCACCGCTCCACATCAGCAACGCGAACACATGCACACCGGCCAGACGCAGAAGCTTTGCCATGGTTGCCTCCAATGTTGCAGGCGGTCACTTGCTCGGGTCGGTTCTCAACGCCTGCGGCGATCGAAGCGACCGACAGCGATTCAATCACACACTCGAAAGACTGAGCGAACTCACGGTTCGACCCCTCGCTGATCGTCACTTGCGCTGCGCGCTCGTCCCAGAGGCGGAACTTTCCGGCGGGCTCGGCTCAAGCACGGCCTTGTCCAGCGACTGCTTCACAAGTTCGAGGATGGCGCGGGATTGAAAGCCGTCGGCCAACATCGCCAATTGCCGCGCGAAAGGCTTGTACGGTTCACCGCAGGCGGCCAGGCGATCGGCGTGTTCGCGAATGCTGCGCATGTTTCCCATCCGGGCCATGCGGTACAGCGCCTCGAGTTCCCTCGGAGGAGGCGCGACCAGGGGTTCAGAGTGGGCGTCGGCCGGCGCCGGTGCATCGCGGGCAAGACTCCACTCGAGGTCAAGCAGCGTGCCGACCTGGGTCAACAGCGTGCGGAAGTCGATCGGCTTGACGAGAAACGCACTGACGCCAGCTTCTGCGCTCTTGCGTTCGTCGGCGCCTGCCGTCAGAACGATGACCGGCAAGTGCTCCAGGCCTGGCAGCCTGTGCAGCCGCTGCGTGACTTCGAAGCCGTCCATGCCGGGCAACTGAATGTCCATCAGCACCAGGTCAGGAGGCGCCTGTTGGGCTTGGCTCAATGCGTCCAGGCCGGTCGCTGCCTCGCTCACCTCGAAACCCAACGAGACCAACAGGTCCGCCACTACCGCGCGGTTTCCCGCCACGTCGTCGACCACAAACACCCTCTTGCGTGGCCCCTGGTACCCCGCTGGCCGCTGCTCTTCGGCCTGGGCAGACGGATCGACCTGCGCATTCGCCAAGTCCAGGTCGAACCAGAAACGGCTGCCTTGGCCGACCTCGGACTGCACTTGCAACTCGCTGCCCATTCGCCGAACGATCTGGCGACTGATGGCCAGGCCGAGGCCGGTTCCAACGACTTGCCGATGCGCGTCGCCGACCTGTTCGAAGGGTTCGAAGATCTTTTCAAGCTGATCGGCGGCAATGCCGATGCCGGTGTCTTTGACCTCGAAGCGCAGCCGCAGTTGCTTCGCGACGCCCGAGAGGCAGTGGACGCGAAGGCTCACCTCGCCGTGGTCGGTGAATTTCACCGCGTTATCCAGCAGGTTCAGCAGCACCTGGCGCAAGCGCTTCTCGTCGCACAGGACAGCGGCCGGCAGGTCAGGCTGCGCATCAAGAGTGAACAACAGCTGCTTTTGTTCGACCTTGAGGCTGATGATGTCGGCCAGGCCATGCAGGAAGGCGCGCAGATCGAGCGCATCAGCGAACAGGTCCAGCTTGCCAGCTTCGATGCGCGACAGATCGAGGATGTCGTTGATCAGGATCAGCAGGTGTTCGCCGCTTTCACGTATCGTGTTCAGGCGGACCGAATTCCGAGCGCTGATGCTGCTGTCTTTCTGCAGGATCTGTGCGTACCCGAGGATTGCGTTGAGCGGCGTGCGGAGTTCATGGCTCATGCTGGCAAGGAACGCACTCTTGGCTTTGTTGGCCACTTCGGCCCGTTCCTTGGCCACCAGCAGCTCCGCAGTGCGGCTTTCGATGCGCTCTTCCAGGTGTTCTCGGTGGCGCTCGAGTTGACGGTTCTTGGCTTCCAGTTCACCGAACAGCGACTGCAGAGCTTGGCGCGTGTGTTCCAGTCCGACGCCCAGGTTGCCCAGTTCGTCATCAGGTCGCCAGACGAAGGGCTCGCCAAGTTGTCCGTGCGCCAGCCGCTGCGAGTCCCGCATGAGCCGGCGAATCGGCGCCAGCAGGCGCGCGTTGAGCAGGCCGATGATGAGCAGCAGGCTGAGCAGAAGCTGCCCAAGCACCGTGGCGATCAGGCTCTTGCGGGCACTCGCGACTTCGGCATCGAACCGGCTGCTGTCGATCTCGACCATCACGTTGCCGATCACCTCGCCGTTGTAACTCACGTCGCGGACCAGCTTGAACTGGCGTCCCTTGCGCCGCTCGGGGCGTTCAGCGGACAGCATCACCCCAGCCCGCGCATCGCGCACGACGGCCTGCACGATCCGCTCGTCGCCGAGGACCGACTCAAACAATGGTTTGCCGGCGTCGACGTTCAGGTTCCACAGTGCTTCCCTGAGGCCGAATGCCAGCATCTCGGTCAGCCGAGCGTGGTCTGACGACAGCCGTGCAGCGAGGGACTCCTCCTGTCGATCGAACGTCCAGAGACTGCCGACGGTGGCCGGGATCAACAGCCCGCCCGCCACAGCGAGCACGATGGACTGGCGCAACTTCAGGCGCATTTGATGGTCACACGAAGGTCGGGGCGATCACGGTGACGCCGGCAAGTGGAAGCGATGATTGCATGCGGCCGCGGCGCTGTCTAGCTGGCCATCATGGTCGCCCTGCCGCCTGGGAGGCGGGATGGCCCGTCTCCGGCGTCGTGAGGTTGCACGCCGGGGCGTGCCGAGCTACATGCTTTACTCGGCTTCGTGGCAGACCGCTTCGACGTTGTGACCGTCGGGCCCGATGACGAAGGCGCCGTAGTAGTTGGCGTGGTACTGGGGGCGCAGCCCGGGTGCGCCGTTGTCTTTGGCTCCTGCTGCGATGGCGGCCGCGTGGAACTGGTGAACTTGCTCCCGGCTGCTGGCGCGAAACGCGAGGTGCATGGGCCGCTGGGGTTCGGAGCCGACACCAAACCAGAAATCCGGCTTTCCTTCGCGGCCAAGTCCTACCCAGCCATGGGTCTCCATGATCAGGGTGATTCCAAGCGGCGCAAGCGCTGCGGAGAAAAAGGCCTTGCTTTCGTCAACATTTGAAACCGAGATGCCGATGTGATCGATGATCAATTGAAGTCTCTCCCAGGAATGAATTGCATCGGGAGGAATTAGAGCATATGCACTGCTTGGCTACGGAGCGGTTCAAAGCGAAACGTACCCTGCATAGATGATGACAGCGGCTGCTGCCAACGACAGCCAGGCGCCCAGCATGTTGCCCATGAACACGAGCTTGGCCACGGGCGGCCCTTGCATGGACAGCCCGCGATGTCCGACCACTGCGGCCAAGGGCAGCGAGATGCAGAACGTGTATGACGAGCTGATGAGCGCAATCGAGATCAGCCATTTGACTCGAGCTGGCACGATGAACGCCGACAGGACAGCGGCAATGGCAAACATGAGCATGGCCGCCATCGGCAAGCTGGCATGCGCGACGCGCCATGAATGCACGATGTGAGCCGCGGCATTGCGATTGACCGCACGCCCATACAGGGCACCGCAAAGCAAGCCGATGAGCAAGACCAGCGCGGCGTGAAATGCAAGATGACGAGCTGATGATTCCATTCGAGGCGATCCTATTCGAGGGGTAACGACTTGTTGAACCGCACAGCCTGCGGCGGTCCGCGGTGCGAGGGCTGGAAAGGCCCATGTTCCACCGTATCACCAGAAGTGATACGGTGTGTATGACGGCTCGAAGGAGTACCCACCGTGCGAACGAACATTGAAATTGATGACAAGCTCATGAAGGACGCCCTGAAGGCAACGGGCGCAAAGACTAAGCGCGAAGCCGTGGAACTCGGCCTGAAGCTGCTGGTTCAGCTTCGCGCACAGGAGAAAGCTCGCGACCTGAAAGGAAAGATTACCTGGGAAGAAGTCTCAGTCGCCTCGCGATTCCATCCGGCTTCGCCGCCGATCTCTCATCAGGAGGGACTGGACGCGTCCTTCCTCAACTCGCATGTCGCTCATCCGGCCTGAGCAGCCCTTGCAAGGTACCCGGTGCAAACGATTCATCCAACTGCCGCGCAAGGCGATCGAACGCATCATCCGATGTGCGGGGCACATGGCCGAACAGCGCTTGCAGCACATGTTCGTTTTCGAACAGCCCATGCACGTAAATCGCGAGCACGTTGTCGCGCTGCCAGCCCATTTGAGGCGACAACGCCTCTCGACATGAATCGCCGCACGCAGCCTCGTCTGCCAGCCAGCTGCGCCCGAAGCGGATCTCATAGGCATCCGCCCGCAAACCCGACAGCGCTGACCACACGCCACCCAGCACCGCGAACCGGACCTCCATCCGACGCAGGGTCTTGTCCCCGCCGAGCGCGGTTCGCAGCGGCAGCAACCCCATGCCCTCGCTACAGCCCGGGCTGCCGCCTTCCACACCCTCTGAATCGTCGATCGAGACGCCCAGCATCTGGAGACCACCGCAGATCGCAAGCAGCGGCTT
This sequence comes from Burkholderiaceae bacterium, assembly GCA_035719405.1. GTDB lineage: Bacteria > Pseudomonadota > Gammaproteobacteria > Burkholderiales > Burkholderiaceae_C > CAMLIZ01. The sequence goes on along the minus strand of DASTGE010000484.1, from coordinate 219 downwards.
GCCTGCATTCGCATGCGCGCGAACAGCCTCGGCAAGACCGCTCACGCGCAGCCAGTCAAGGTCCGCTCGCGTGTGCTTGCTGCCCGGGAGGATCAGCCAGTCCGCGTCCTGCACTGTCGCCGCATCGCGCGCCCACGTCAGCCGCACGCGGGGCAGACGACGGAGCGTCTCGAATTCGTCGAGATTGCTGATGTGGGGCGCTGCCAGCACGGCAATTGA
>DASTGE010000483.1:0-4683 GCA_035719405.1 Burkholderiaceae bacterium | reverse complement strand
AACGACGACCTGGCTGCGCGTCTCGCCCTCGGGCTTCAGCAGCACGGGGTTCATGCGCGCGTCGGGCCTTGCCCTCGCGGCCAATGCCTGGAAGTACTGCGCGCTGCCAATCTCGCCCTGCCGGCCTTCGGCAAGCGCCACGACCCGCGCGTTGTTGCTCATGTTCTGCGCCTTGAACGGCGCCACGCGAAGGCCTTGGTCGGCGTACCAGCGGCACAGGGCCGTCGCGATGAGACTCTTGCCGGCACCACTGCTGGTGCCCAGGACCATCACGCAAGGAGCCGCTTGCCGGCTCACCCTTCATCCCTCATGTCATCTCCTTCATTCGCCGCTCCCACATGTCCTGCGCTCACATCCGGCAACGTCACCCACTGATCGCCGGAACGCTCGACTCTTACGGCGCCCTTGAACACCTCCACCAACGCGCGATGCACCCTCGCATCCCCGCAGTCACCCTCGGCGTGGACACGACCGGCCGCCATCACGACGATGTGGTCCGCCTGCAGTGCCAGCGACAGGTCGTGCAGCACGCTCGCGACCGCCAGTCCCTCGTCCCTAACCAGACGGCGCAGCAGTCGGACCAGCGCGACCTGGTGTGGCGGGTCGAGATGAGTGGTGGGCTCGTCGAGCAGAAGCACAGGCGCGCGCACTGCGAGCGCGCGGGCCAGCAGGACGCGCTGACGCTCACCGCCGGAGAGTTCAGACAGCGGTCGGTCTTCCCAGTCGATGCACTCCGCCTGTTGCATCGCCTGCTGAACGATCGCCTCGTCCTCGGGACCGGGACTGCCGAACAGTCCGAGGTGCGGCAGCCGTCCGAGATGAACGACATCGCGCACGGTCAGTTCCGTCGGCCCTTCGCCGTGCTGCGACAGCCACGCCACCTGCATCGCCCGCTCGGGGCCGCTCCATGCACCCAACGCTCTGCCGAGCAGGTGCACATCACCGTGCCTCGGCGACAGCAGCCCGGCCAGCACGCGCAACAGGGTCGACTTGCCCGCGCCGTTCGGACCGACGATGGTTGTCCATCTGCCCGCGGTGAGCCTGACGGAGACGCCAGTGAGCACGGCCTTGTCGCCGAGGTATGCATGGATCCCTTGCGCCTGCAGCAGCGTCGCGGGACGGCGCAGCACGTTGGCCTCGGCCTCCAGGTGCCGGGCGACATCAAGGCCGGCCCGCGTCATCCCGAACTCCTTTGCCGCATCAGCCACAACAGGTAACTCCCGCCCAGTACGGCAGTCACCACGCCGACCGGCAGTTCTTCAGGCGCCAGCAGGCTGCGTGCAATGACGTCGCTGGCCAGCAGCAAGGCGCCCCCTGTGGCGCTGCTGGCGAGCAGCAGATAGCCGTGCGTGGCGCGCACCCGGTGCCGCACCAGATGCGGCGCGACGAGCCCGACGAACGCGACGAGGCCGGTCTGTGCCACGGCCACGCCCGTCGCAAGCGCCAGCAGCACCACCAGCCCGAGTCGCAGTCGCGGCAAGGCAAGGCCCAGGCTGCGCGCGGTGTCCTCACCGAGGGTCAGTGCGTCGAGCGCCCGGCTCAGGCGCATTGCGAGCGGCAGCGCCAGCGCCAGGCCCGCGGCCAGCGCTGCGCAACTGCTCCATCCAAGAAAGCCCGTGGTGCCGAGCATGAAGGCCTGCTTGCCGCGCAGTGCGTCGGGGGCGAGCATCGTCAACATATCGGCGATGGCACCGAAGACCACACCCACCACGACGCCGGCGAGCAGCAGCCCTGTCGTGCGTTGCGCGCCGCGAGCCAGCAGCAGCGTCAGCGTCATGCCGGCCAAGGCGCCACCGAAAGCGACGCCGACGAGACCGAGGCGACCGAGCAGATCGGCGCCCATCAGCGCAATTCCATGGCCGCCGCCGAGCGAGCCGGCGGCGAGCACCAGCACGACCCCCAGGCCCGCTCCCGCGGACGTGCCAAGCAGGTAAGGGTCGGCGAGGGGATTGCGGAACAGGCCTTGCGCGATGGCTCCAGCGAGCGCGAGCAGGCAGCCCGCGAGCCACGCGCCCACAACGCGGGGAGCCCGGATCTGCCAGACCACCTCGTGCAGCGACGGATCCCTCAACGCCGCCAGCGACCAGCCATCGCTGCCTGAGATCAGCCCGCACACGGCGAAGGCCAAAGACAGCAGTGCGAGTGAAAGGTCGAGGCGTCGGCGCGCGCGGCCATCGGCGGCATGCACGAATGCAGAATTTCGCTGCCGCACCGCTCCTGCCGCGGTGGCTGGCGCATGGCCATCTGGCGGACGCGCGGCGGTGCTCATCGAAGTCCTTTGTTTCGCGCCGCGCACTCGGCCAGCATCACCCCGGCTTCTCCCATGCGCGGGCCGGGCCGGATCATCACCTCGAAGCGCTCGCGTTCGTAGCCGCAGGCATGGCCTTCGCGCAGCGCGGGCAAGGCGGCCCAGCCGGGGCGGGCGGGCATTTCGGCGAGTGTCCGTCGGCCAGCGACGATGAGGTCGGGTTGGGCCCTCACGACGAACTCGGGGTTCACCTTCGGAAACGGCCCCATGCCGGAAGGGACGATGTTGACCAGGCCGATGCGCTTGAGCGTTTCGCCGACGAAGGACTCGGGCCCTGCCGCGTAGGGCGCGGCGTCGACCTCGAAGTACACACGCTGGCCACGCGCGGACGGGGGCACGAGTTGAGATGCATTGTCAAGTTCGCGCTGAACCTTCGCCCACAGCCTCTCGGCATCGGCGGATGGATGGCCGAGGAGTGCGGCCACGGTGTGCAGCACGCGCTCGACGTCCGCATGAGTCTTTGGTTCAAGCGCCGCGACTGTCACGCCCAGGGATTCAAGACGGCCGATGGCGCGCGTGGAGCCGGCGGCGAGCACGAGGTCGGGCTTGAGGCTGACGATCCGCTCGACGTTCGCGTCGTCGAGTCCGCCCGTCTTCGGAAGCTGTCGAACCTCTGGCGGCCAGTTCGAATAGCGGTCGGTGCCGACGAGCCGGCCGCAGCCATCGAGCGCGCAGACCGTTTCGGTGAGAGACGGCAGCAAGGTGACGATGCGCCGCGCGGGCCGCTGCAGCGTGAGGGTGACGCCGCGGTCGTCCTTCACGCGGACCTGAGTCTGTGACGCAGGCTTCACCAACGATGGCGCCTCGGCCTGCACCGCGAGGGCGCAGGCTGCGAAGAGGAGGGCCGCGACGAGATGCGTCCTCATTGCCGTCACCTCATTGCATGGCCCAGCGCAATGTCACATAAAGCTCCCGGCCCGGCTGGTTGTAGCCGTACGCCGTCTCGTAACGCCGGTTGGCGATGTTGTTCAGGCGCAGTTGCAGCGTCCAGTCGCGCTCGAAGCGCCAGTCGGCGCGCACGTCGAGTGTGGCGAAGCCGGGCAACGTCACCGCAACCGGGTTGAAGCTGGCGTCGAAGCTCCGGTCCTCTCGCTCACCGAAGGCGGCCAATGTGGCGCCGTAGGAGAAGGTGCCAAGGTCGTGGTCGGCGATCAGCTTAGCGCTGTGCCTTGCGCGACGCGGCAGCCGGTTGCCGTTGTCGTCGCGGGCGTGCAGTTCGTCGAGTGAAGCGCCGAGCGACCAGTCGCCGATGCGGCCTTCGTAGGCCAGCGTCGCGCCGTCGAGCTTCGCGCGGGGGATATTGGTGTTGGCGGCACTGATGTAGTCACGCACACGGTTGCTGTAGGCGGTGAGCGTGAGCTGGTGCGCGTCCGAGGGTTTCCAGCGCAGGTTGACTTCGCGATTGCGTCCCTGCTCAGGCAACAGGTCGGGATTGCCGAAGCCCGGGTAGTACAGCAGGTTGAAGCTCGGCGCCGAAAAGCTCTTGCCCCATGCGGCGCCGGCACGCCACGCTGAAGTGATCGCATAGCCGTAGGCGATGTTGCCGGTGTTCACGCTTCCAAACTGCGAGTTGTGGTCGTGCCGCACGCTGCCCTGCCAGGTATGCGCCCCGCTCTGCCCATCGAGGCCGAGCGCGAGTGCGTTGATGTTCCGGCTCGTGACGGTGTAGTCGGTGCCCGGCTTGTGCACCCGCTGCTTCAGGGACTCGGCCAGCGCGAGCACCGAGCCGAGGGGTGTCGATACCCGGTTCTCCCAACTGACTTGTTGTTGTGAGGTATCGATCGCTCCGAGGGTCGTGAAGGGACTTGCGCTCGCCAACGTGTCATAGACATCGAGCGACCGTGCAAGCCGCAATGTGCTGCGCCAGTTGCCCGAGATGCGGCCGTCGAGGTCCATGCCGGCGATCTGGCTCGTGAGGCCCGCGCGGGCGTCGGCGCCCGGGCCATCGTCATACTGGCTTTTGCCTTCGGAGCGCAGCGCACGCGCTTTCAATTGCCAGTCTTCGTCGAAGCGATACGCCATCGAGGCATTGACCGCGTTCTGCCGAAAGCCATCGGTATCGGGATTGAAGGCGCCGAAGGGCACTTTTTCATTGGTCGACGAGAAGCCGCGATTTTCCTGGTGCGTGGCCTGGATGCTGCCGCTGAACGCACCGGCGCCAAAGCTTGCGCCTGCGCTTGCCTGCCGATGTCGATGGATCCCCGCGCCGATGCTCGCGCTGGGATGCATGCCGCTCCTGCCCTCACGCGTGAAGATCTGGATCACGCCGCCAATCGCCTCCGATCCGTACAGGCTCGACAAGGGGCCGCGCACGATCTCGATTCGCTCGATGGATTCGAGGGGAATGTTCTCCAGGACGGCTTGGCCCAGGGTGG
>DASTGE010000482.1:0-29606 GCA_035719405.1 Burkholderiaceae bacterium | reverse complement strand
CCCGCACCCGCACCCGCACCCGCACCGGCCGCGCTTCCTCGTACCGCAGTCTTCACCAATGGCGCTCTCAGCGCGACACAGCAATCATTGGTGGGTCGCTTCAGCTTCGCGGTCGTCGGCATGTATCCGAGCATGGGCGTGAGCGGCATGCAGTCGATGATCAACGGACTTCGTGCGGTCAACCCCAGCATCAAGCTCGCGCAGTACGTGGTGCTGAACGAACTCACGCACAGCGCGACAGTCACCGACGACAACTATGCAGTCATGCAGGCTGTGAACGCCAATAACTGGTGGCTGCGCGACGCGTCCGGGAATCTGGTGCAATGGACCACCGCCTACAACACATACGAGGTCAACCTGACCGACTGGGCGCCGGCCAATTCCGCCGGGCAGCGCTGGCCCCAGTGGAAGGCACAGTACGACACGAACACCTACTTCAAGGTGCTCACCGGCCTGGACTATGTCTACAACGACAACGTCTTCGGCAAGGCGCGCGTCACTGCTGACTGGATGCGCATCGGCACCAACCAGGACTGGAACGATCCTACTGTCGCAACGGCCGTCCGCAAGGGCTACGTGAACTACTGGAACGCCTTGCGCGCCTCGAACCCGACGCTCAAGATCGTCGGCAATGCCGACAACGACCTGAGCTCGGCCGAGTACAAGGGCCAACTCGAAGGTGCATTCCTCGAATGCCAGATGGGCATGAGCTGGTCCTACGAGACCTGGGGTGGCTGGGACAAGATGATGTCGGTGTACCGCACCGCGCTCGCCAATACAAAAGCGCCGCACGATGTGATCTTCGAATCCTGCACCGACGGCACGAGTCCGAACCCTGCCACCGTGCGCTATGGCCTGGCCTCGGCGCTGATGGAAGACGGCTATTTCGCGTACACCGTCAAGGGCACGCGTGCCATCTACTGGGCTGACGAGTTCGACGCCCAAATCGGCACGCCCATCGAAGCACCGCCGACCGCAGCCACCGCCTCGGGCATCTGGATGCGCCGCTACTCCAACGGGGTGACGCTCGTGAACCCCAGCACCACCAATACGTTGTCCATCGACATCGGTGACGGCTACAAACACATCAGCGGCTCACAAGACCCGGCCGTCAACAACGGCCAGCCACAACGCGTCGTCACGCTGCCCCCGCGCAGCGGGTTGCTCATGATCAGGCAATGACGCCGCGAACAGGACGCTGACCAGCGCGCCTTTCTTCAAAACAGAGTCATAAAGGGCCGCAGGCAATGCCTGATCGGCCCTTGCTTGTTTAGGCAACGCTGAACAAGTCCCTCGCCCGCCGCGCATCCTTGATTCGGGCGTTCTGCGGCGTTGCAAATCCGCTCCATAGCTTGAGCTATTGCTGTAGTCGCCCTGCCTTATAGGCATTCCGATTGGCATACCAGCCGAGCTTCCTGCGTCGAGGTTGCCGATTCTTCGATTCGCCCTCCGGGGTCGGGCTTCGCCTCGCCCTGAGCGGCTGAATCGAAACCCCAGATGCGATTCGTTACCTTCCCCCACAGCGCGTTTACATCTCGCCACTCAAACGACCGGCCGGATTCGCCGTAGACCCTTATGAAACCGCTAGGCAAGCGCTGAAGCGATTCTCGAGAGGCAGACAGATCTCTGAATCGAACTCAACGCTTACCTAACGGATCGGGTGCCAAAGCGCGCAGGCGTAGAGCCTGTCAGCGTTCGATCCACAGTGCGAAAGCGATGTGCCACGCATCGCGTTACACCGGCTTCCTGTCGGTCCTGCTCGCTAGACGCACTGAACCACGTCGCTCCCTCAATCGCCGCAAATGCGCGCGAGGAGGGCGGCTTGTCTAGCGAACTCGAATCATCACCATGAAGCCTTCGCCTGCCGTCTTTCGTCATACAGCCATTGCCAGCCTTTTCACCGCCTGCGCCCTGCTCTCCGCCTGCGGCGGCGGAAGCGAAACCAATGTGGCTACGGCCAGCAGCGATGAGACCGCAAACAAGCTGGGCCTGATTACCATTGTTAAAGCTCCGGCTCCGGCTCCGGCTCCGGCTCCGGCTCCGGCTCCGGCTCCCGCGCCTGCTCCCGCGCCTGCTCCCGCAGCCGTTCCACGCACGGCGGTCTTCACGAATGGCCCCCTTAATGCCTCCCAGCAATCGCTGGTTGGCCGCTTCAGCCTCGCAATTCTGGGCATGTACCCGAGCATGGGTGTCAACGGAATGCAGGCGCTGGTCAACGGGCTGCGCGCGGTCAATCCGGGCATCAAGCTCGCGCAGTACACGTTGTTGAACGAAATGACTCGCAGTGCCACGGTCAACGACGACAACTACGTGCTCACGCAGGCGGTGAGCGCCAACGACTGGTGGCTGCGCGACGCCTCCGGTAACTTCGTTCAATGGACCTCGGCCTACAACGCCTACGAGGTCAACATTACCGACTGGGCTCCGGCCAACTCGGCGGGCCAGCGCTGGCCACAGTGGAAGGCCCAATACGACACGAACATCTTCTTCAAACCGGTCAGCGGACTGGACTACGTCTACAACGACAACGTCTTCGGAGGCTCGCGGGTCACGGCAGACTGGATGCGTATCGGCAGCAATCAGGCCTGGAACGATCCGACCGTGGCGACCGCCATTCGCAAGGGCTTCGTCAACTACTGGAACGCCCTGCGTACGTTGAACCCGAGCCTGAAGATCATGGGCAACGCGGACAACGACCTGAGTTCCGTCGAGTACAAGGGCCAGCTCGAAGGAGCGTTCCTCGAATGCCAGATGGGCATGACTTGGTCGTACGAGACCTGGGGCGGCTGGGACAAGATGATGTCGGTCTACCGTACCGCTCTGGCCAACACCAAAGCGCCAAAGGACGTGATCTTCGAAGCCTGCACCGACGGCTACACGCCCAGCCCTGCGTTCATGCGCTATGGCCTGGCCTCCGCCCTCATGGAGAACGGCCTCTTTGCCTACACCGTGAAAGGATCGAAGGCGGTGTACTGGGCTGACGAGTTCGGTGCCCAGATTGGTACCGCAGCAGAGGCGCCCCCGATCGCGCCAACAAGCTCCGGAATCTGGCTGCGCCACTACACCAAGGGTCTGGTTCTCGTGAACCCGAGCACGACCGCCACACTGTCGATCGACGTCGGCGACGGCTACAAGCGAATCGCCGGCACCCAGGACCCGTCCGTCAACAACGGCCAGGCACAGCGCGTCGTTTCGCTGCCCCCGCGCAGTGGCTTGCTGATGCTCAAGCAATGACAAGCACATGAGAAGAGCACGAGGGCCCATTCGGCCCTCACCAAGAAAAATTGAAGGCCCGGCAGGGCCTTTTTCTTTTGGCTGCATCCGAATCGAGCGGCAATGACTGCTAGTAGATGCAACCTCGATCCGCAGGAAAACGCTGTGCCGCGCGTTGCCGGTGTGCGCGTTCGCTATCAATAACAACGCAATTGTCATGCTGAAGCGTCTGACTCGTCTTCCGACCCTTCGCTGCGAGTGACGGCCGAAGGTTCGCTTACACCCCATTACGCGGGAATATTTGTCGAGCCTTCTGTATTGCTGACACTCTCGCCGACACGGCTTCGCGCAGATCTCGCCTGCGCGGTTGAAAAGAACGCGCGCTTCTAACAAAAAAGCCGGTTCCCGGTTGTTGCAGTTCGCAACAAATTCAATTCAGCGAAAAGGAACTCGAATGATCTCTTCAACGAGAGGGCGATGCTTTGCCATGCTGGAAATTGCCGCTTTGTCAGCGGCCTTGGCCGGCTGCGGCGGTGGCATCGGGGATTCATCAGTGACGTCCCAAGGCGATAACGGGGGGCAAAACGGTCGAAGGACAGCACTCGCGACGGTGAACATCATCGGCTGGGCACCTAAACCAGCACCAGTTGCGGCCCCAGCTGCGGCTCCCGCTCCCGCTCCCGCTCCCGCTCCTACGCCTGCGCCTAACGCGGCGTCTGTCACGAAGCCTCGCACGGCAGTCTTCACGCATGGCGCACTGGACCCCTCGCAACAATCACTTGCCGGACGTTTCAGCTTCGCGATCCTGGGAATGTTCCCGAGCATGAGCGTAAGCGGGATGCAATCGACGATCAATGGACTGCGGAGCGCCAATTCAGGCATCAAGCTCGCCCAGTACGTCGTCCTCAACGAAGTGCCCCTCAGCGCCACGACCACGGAGGACAACTACGCGGTGGTCCAGGCCGTGAATACCAACAACTGGTGGCTGCGCGACAGCTCGGGCAGTCTCGTGCAATGGACCAGTGCCTACAGCCGATACGAAGTCAACCTCACCGACTGGGCTCCCGCCAACAACGCCGGTCAACGTTGGCCGCAGTGGAAAGCGCAGTACGACACGGACAACTACTTCAAGGTGCTGACCGGGCTGGACTACATCTACAACGACAACGTCTTCGGCGGCTCGCGCGTCACGGCTGACTGGATGCGCATCGGCACCAACCAGGTCTGGACCGATCCGGGCGTGGCGACCGCCATTCGCAAGGGCTTCGTCAACTACTGGAGCGCGTTGCGCGCCTTGAACCCGGGGCTGAAGATCATCGGCAACGCAGACAACGACCTGAGCTCCGCCGAGTACAAGGGACAACTCGAGGGAGCGTTCCTCGAGTGCCAGATGGGCATGAACTGGTCGTACGAGACCTGGGGCGGCTGGGACAAGATGATGTCGGTCTACCGTACCGCGCTCGCGAACACCAAGGCGCCGAAGGACGTCATCTTCGAAGCCTGTACCGACGGCTCAACCCCCAACCCCGCACTGATGCGCTACGGCATCGCCTCGGCTTTGATGGAGGACGGCTACTTCGGCTACACCATCAAGAACTCGACCTCTTTGTATTGGGCCGATGAATTCGACGTGAATATCGGTGCGGCCGTCGATGCGCCGCCGACCGCGGCAACACCGTCCGGCATATGGATGCGCCGCTACACCAATGGCCTGGTCCTGGTGAACCCGAACGCAAGCGCCACGCTGTCCATCGACGTCGGCGACGGCTACAAGCGCATCGCCGGCGTTCAGGATCCGGCGGTCAACAACGGCCAGCCGGCGCGCTTCGTCTCACTGCCGCCTCGCAGCGGGTTGATGATGATCAGGCAATAAAGCAAGGCAAGGGCGACGACAGCGCGCCCGTCAAGCGTCCCCCGGGGCAGTGTCACGCGCCCCGGACGGCCCCGCGAAGGGTCGATGGCGCCATCTGCATGCCCGTCTGTGGCACGTCCCTCTTTTCGGGCAACCGCAGCATGTAAAGCAAGTTAGTGTGCCGATGCGACAGCCTGCCGAACGAGACCAGATGCAAGGCCATCTTCGCCGAAGCGACGGCGACCTTCATCAGACCACGGCCTGGACGAATATATCCATCTCCCAGTTCCACCTCGACCGACAGGCCGTGCGCCGCACAGAACTCCTTGATGCCCCCCCGCGAGACGATCGGGTCGTATTCGACCGGATACGGCGGGCATCCGGGCTTGCCGGCGTCCTTGTAGCCCTGCACCCATCGGTAGTACAGAACGTGAAGCCAGTGCGGGCTGAATCGCGTCACGAAGCCGTGCGCAGACAGCGGATCGGGAATCGTCAGTACGATGACCCCGTTGGGCCGCAGCCATTCGACGAAGCGCCGCAGCACCTGCTCCGCGTCGGCCACATGCTCGAGGACGAAGGCGCAGTAGATGACATCGAACTTTCGCCCCCCGAGATCCACGGTCCGCAAGTCGCCATGAATTCCCTCGTGAAGGTCCTTTTCGACGTTCTTGCGGATATTCAGGGCATCCCGGTCGAGGTCGACGCCGGTCAGAACGTAATTGATGCCTTTCATGTTCAATGACCAGCGCTGGCCGCACCCTGCCTCGAGAATCTGCAGGGTCCGGCCATCGCGGGCCTGCCGGCGGATTGCATCCTCGATCAGCCGGTTCTCCATCTCCACGTTCGGAGACAGTGGCAGATCTCCATCATTCATCATCGGTCTCCCAATCCGGTTTGCAAGGAATAGACGGAATACTGGCGGTGCTCAGGAAGTATTGCGCTCCGAGGCCCTCGGCATCGGTTCACTGCCTGCAAGCCTGTCCGCCTGCGTCATGCCTGACTTCTGCGTCGATGACACGCCCTCGAAGAGCATGTCATACGCCGCGAGCAGCTTCGGCACCTCGTACTTCCACTCCAGCACATTCACAACCCGCTCCCGCCCCACAAGGCCCATGCGTTCCCGAGCCTGGGGGTCGTCGAGAAGTTCCACGATCCGGGCTGCCAAGTCCCGTTCGTCGTTGCGCTTGGCATAGAGCGAGCTCTCGCCCGCCGAAAAGCGGCCTTCAGTGAGATCGAACTGCACGATCGGCTTGCCCAACGCCATGTATTCCATGATCTTGTTCATCGTGGACTTGTCGTTCATCTCGTTGGCGACATCGGGGTTCACGCAGACGTCGGCGGTGTTGAGCATCTGCAGCATCGGCTCGTCGGGCACGCGGCCGGTGAAGGTCACGTAATCCTGGACGCCGAGTTGCACTGCATACCGCTTCATCTCTTCCAGTTCGGTGCCGCCGCCCACCAGCCCGAATTGAACATCCTCGCGCTTCATGTCACGAACGATGTGAGCCAGGGCGCGCAACAGGTAGTCGATGCCCTCCTGCTTGCCCATCACACCGACATAGCCCACGAGGTAACGCCGGCCCTTCTTCAGTTCAGGCACGGGCTCGACGATCCTCAGCCGCTCGAGCATCGGCCCGCTGCGGACCACGAAGACACGCTCAGGGTCCATCCCGCCGCGCTCGATCGCGATGCGGCGGTACGACTCGTTGGTCGCGATCGACACATCAGCGCAGCGGAAGGTCCACCGCTCCAGCTTCAGCATGAGACGATAAAAGAAATCGCGCCGCCGGAACTTGGCTTCATACAGTTCCGGATTGATGTCGTGATGGTCGAACAGGAACTTCTTGCCAAGCAGCAGCTTGAAGAAGCCGCCGACGAGAAAGATCAAATCGGGTGGATTGCAGGCGTGGATGGCGTCGAAGCCGTGCCTTCGCAGCACGCGCCACGCAAGCACGAATTCCCAGAACAGCGCTGCCCCATATTCGAGGGCATAGCCCAGGGCGCCATCGGCCTCGTGCGGCAGCGGGTGTCGGTAGATGTGAATGCCCTGCAGGCATTCGTAGCGCGACTCGCAGCCCTTGCCCGTCGGGCAGATGATCGAGACTTCGTAGCCCGCCGACTTCAGCGTCGTCGCCTCCTGCCACACGCGCCGGTCGAAGGGCGACGGCAGGTTCTCGACGATGATGAGAACGCGCCGGGGTTTCACGGGCGCCTTACCAGCAGATGCCGTCATAGCGCTCGCCTTCCGACCGCTCGCTGCCCACGCGCACCAGGTCGACCACCGACTGGTGCGCGCCCGCGTCACGCACCGCCTGCCTGAACTCGGGTGCACCGTTGCCGATCAGCAGCACCTCGGCGTGCGCCATCACGTCGTCGATCGAGTCGACCATGATGCGTGAGATGTGCGGGATGTGGTTGAGGATGTAGTCCCGGTTGGCGCCGGTCAGCGCGGCCATGCTGACGTTGCGGTCGTACACCTTGAGGTCGTAGCCCTTGCCGATCAGACGCTCGATCACTTCGACCACGGGGCTTTCGCGCAGGTCGTCGGTTCCGGCCTTGAAGCTGAAGCCGAGCACGCCCACGCGCCGCCTGCCCTTGCGCATCACCATGTCGACGCCACGCTGAACCTGCAGTTCGTTGCTCGGCAGGATCGCGTTGAGGATGGGCAGCGCCACATCCATGGTCTTGGCCTTGTAGGTGAGCGCGCGAACGTCCTTGGGCAGGCACGAGCCGCCGAAGGCGAACCCGGGCTTGAGGTAGTACGACGACAGGTTGAGCTTGGTGTCCTGGCAGAAGATGCGCATCACCTCGTGGCTGTCGATGCCCAGTTGCTTGCACACGTTGCCGATCTCGTTGGCGAAGCCCACCTTGAGCGCGTGCCAGACGTTGTCGGTGTACTTCACCATCTCCGCGGTCTCGATGCTGGTGCGGATGAGCGGCGCGTCGATGCCCTCGTACAGCCGGACCAGCACATCACCGGCACGCGTATCGCTCTCGCCGATCACCGTCTTCGGCGGATGCCGATAGTCGTGTACCGCGGTGCCCTCACGCAGGAACTCGGGGTTGATGCACACGCCGAAGTCGACCCCCGCGCGCTTGCCCGATGCACGCTCCAGCGTCGGGATCACCACCTCACGCATCGAGCCGGGCAGCATCGTCGAACGCGCGACCACCACATGGAAGCTGCTCTTGCGCGTCAGCGCTGCGCCGATCTGCTCACAGACGCGCCGGACATAGCTGAGATCGAGGTTGCCGTTGAGCTGCGAAGGCGTACCGACGCAGATGAGCGACACCTCGCTGCCCTGCACCGCCTCGTTCACATCGACGGTTGCGTGAAGGTGGCCTAAGGACCCGGCAGCCGCGATCATCTCGCCGATGTCCTTTTCGACGATGGGGGTCATGCCGCGGTTGACGAGGTCAACCTTGGTGCGATTGGGATCGACGCCGATCACGCGGTGTCCATCGGCCGCGAGGCAGCCGGCAGACACGGCGCCGACATAGCCGAGCCCGAAGATGCTCAGGTTCATGAAGACTGCTCCAGGAAGAGAGTGCGGATTTGGGTGGGGCCCTCGATGGTCCTCGAGCAGCGCAGGGTCCATGTGGGCAGCTTCTCGTCGAATCGACGCGAGATCCAGCCCAGCGGAGGATCTTCCTCGCCGCGATGCAGGCTCAACTCGAGTCCCGGCGCTTCGAGCTTCCAACGCCGATCCGCGAAACGGATGATGATCGAATCAGCGCCTTCGAGCCGAGGCTCCACGCCCTCGGCGAAATGCCAGAACAGCTCGATGCGATGCGCCCGGCGGCATTGCAGCGCATCGACCACCTCGATGCGACGCTCGCGCTGGTGCAGCACGATGCTGCGCTGATGCAGCACGGGATCTGCAAGGCGCCGATAGCCGTCGTGCTCGGCGGCCCATCGCACCGTGCCATCCACGTCGTCGAAGGCCAGGCAGCGCGCATTCGCCTTCTGCAGCCACATGAAGCTGCCTCCGATCGTGGACTGGTCGAGGCTGTCGACGCGCAGGGTGTTGTGGGCCGAGGTGCCGCGGAAGTAGTCACGCCAGCGTCGTTCGGTGTGATACGCGTAGGTCCCGGGGTCGATGAGCACTTCGTGGCCGCCGATCGAGAGCACGAACGACAGCGCATCGGCATGACCATGCGCGGCCAGCGACAGATAGCCCAGAGGCCCTGCATCCGCCACGACCCGGACCTCTTCAGGTTGGCCGCGCCGGTCGACGAGGATCCAGTAGCCGCCCTCGGGAAATGCGGTGCCACGTGGCGGCGCATCCATTTCCCTCGATTTAAAACCGGCCCGAGCGTCGTTGCCCAGCAGCCATTGTGTCTTGAGGTCCGGCATGTGAGAGCCGGGCCCCAATTCACGGTTGAACAAAGCAGCGCCGGTCGCGCGCAGCGAGCGATAGGGGTCGAAGCCGGGCGAGGTGTCGAAGCGCACCATCACCGCATGGTCGGCATCCCCGAACATCGGGACGTGTCCACCTGCGTCAGTGATGGCAGCGATGAAAGCGACCATGGCCTCCAGACGATGCCAGTACGCGGGCTGGAACTTCACCCCGTTGGCACGCCCGAAGAGCCCGCATAGCAGCATCATGTCGGCCACCTCGTGGTGGTACCACACCGCCTGTTCGCGGTTCACACCGTCCTGCGCGGTCTGCTTGAGCGCCTCGGCCTCGAAGCTGGCGCGGCCCCTCTCCCGCCAGCGCGTGGACTCGTCCCAGCAGGGCCACGTGAGGCCCGCAATGAACAGGCCCATGGTTTCGCCGAGCAGGTGATTGTTCGCCGAGGAATAGCGCGACAGCGAACCGGCAACGAACTCGGCATGGCGCCACACCTGCTCCAGCCACGCAGCGCGAAGCCTCGCGCCATCGGTGCCGGCAAAGAGCGAGCTGTCCGCGCCGCCGAGCAGGTGCCAGCTCACGGCCCAGTTGACGAGGCGGATGCCCAACTCGAGCGCACTGGTCCAATGAACGCCCAGCGGATAGGGACACTGCATGAACCACGAGGACAGCAGTGCGCGGCAGCCTTCGAGGTATCGATCGTCGCGGCTCAGATGCCATGCCTGCGCAAGCGTGGTGAGCTCGAGATGCCGCGCCGGCTCCCAGAGGTATTTGATGTTGCCCACTTGCCGTTCGTCGCGATAGTCGATGCTGCGGCCAACGGACATCGGGGCGCGGGTGCCGGTCAGGGGGTCGACGTTCCACTGCGGCGGGAAGCCGAGGGGTGCGTCGCGCAGCCCGAAGACATCCCAGCGGCCGGAAAGAAGACGATCGGCGGTTGCGATGCAGTGCGGGTCGTCGGGGCGCGGGAGGTCGTCGCCACACCAGGGACGTCCGAACAGCTGGCGCCGCGGCTGCGGAACGGCTCGCGGACCGGTACCGAGAAAGCGGCTGGAGGCAGACTGCTGGAGGCGGTACAGCACCTCGGCAGGGCTCATGAGCTGCAGTCGGTGGCGGTACCAGGAAAGCTTGGCAAGGGTGGCGTTCATGCAATGGCCCTCACCCCACGACCCCAGCCGCTTCCACCCGCCGCATGCGCCGCAGCACCAGCATCACGCCCATCGCCGCCACGACCGCATACACCATATACGTCAAGGCATACGCCTGCGCAGCCCCGAGCACGCCTGCCTGCGGGACGAGCAGCATCCCGAGCGCCCACAACAACACGGCCATGCCGGCCTCGAACACCGCCATCAGCAGCGGCGGCGCCTTGGCCAGAAGAAGGTAGCCGAACACCCATCCGACCACCTTCACCGCGTTGCCCGCCATCTGCCAGCCGAACAGGTCGCGCATGGGTGCGAACTCTGCGGTGAACACGAGGTGGATGACGAGGTCGCGCAGCAGGTACAGCAGCAGACTCACTGAACCGGCACCCACGGCGATCATCAGCGTGCCTCGGGCAATCTCGCGTTCCAGCGTCGGCGCGTCGCGGATCTCGCTGAAGCGCGGCAGGAAGTACATGCCGAGCACGCCCGTGATCACGTTGAGGTACATGTCCGACAGGCGCGTGACACCTTGCAGCCAGCCGACTGCGGCCATGCCTGAATGCATCACGATCTCGTCGCGAATGAGCAGTTGCACGAGCGGCGCGGCGACGGCACTGATGGCTGCCATCGGCACAAAAGCGAGCGCCGCGCGCGCATCTGTCGACGAGAAGCCATGCGCCAGTGGCCGTGCGGGCCACCATGCACGCCTGCGCTTTGCAAGCCATGCGATCGCGAACGTGAGGGCCGGTCCCATTGCGGCAACCAGCAGCGCACCCTTCACGCCAAGCACGGGACAGAGAACCGCAAAGAGCGCGACAGCGGTAGCGTTCGAGCCGATGTTGACGATGGCGACGTGCGCATAGTCCTTGGCCCCGTTGGCACGCGCCAGGACGGCATTGCCCAGAAGCCCCGGCACATAGCACAGCGCGAACAGCAGCAGCGCATCGTCGTAGGCGTCGCTGTGCAGCAGCCTTGGTCCCAGCCATCCCGACAGCAACGCGATCACACAGGCCACCGGCGGACCAGCCAGCAGCAGCATGCGCAGCACGGTCGACAGCACCCGCGCCTGTGCCCCGGCATCGCCGGCTGCGCTCGCACTGAGACGCACGATGCCGGTGTTCATGCCCGTGGCGATCACGCCGAGCGACATTGCGATGAAATACTGCAGCTGCCCCAGCACCCCCACGCCCGCCGCGCCGAGAAACACCGAGGTGATCTTGACGCTGATGAAACTCAGGACCATGGACGCGCCGGTCTGCAGCACGCTCATCGACAGCGCAAGCCGGAAGCTCATCGCGTCTGCCCAAGCCGGTTGTGGAGCGTGCGCGCAGCGGCGGCATCAAACTCACCCACACTCAGGCGCAACGCCGCACCGCGTCGATCACGCGATCGACTTGCGCCTCCGTCATGCCTGGCCACATCGGCAGGCTGAGCACCTCCCGATGGATGGCCTCTGTGATCGGCAGGTCCCCCGTCGCATAACCCAGCTCGCCATAGGCAGCTTGCAGGTGTGGCGGCACCGGATAGTGAATGAGCGTGCTGATGCCGGCCTCATCGAGCCTGGTCCGCAGTGCATCGCGATCGGGATGGCGGACAACGAAGAGATGCCAGCTCGGCTCGGCCCACTCCGGCACGTGTGGCAGCGTGACAGAGGCCCCGCTCAAGCCGTCGAGCAGGCGCGCTGCGATCGCGCGGCGTTGGGCCGTGAGCGCATCGAGTTGCTGCAGCTTCGCGGAAAGGACCGCCGCCTGGATTTCGTCGAGGCGCGAATTCACGCCCTTCACCTCGTTGCGATACTTCTCTCGCGATCCGTAGTTGCGCAGCATGCGCATCTGGTCGTCGAGCTTCCCGTCGCGCGTCGTGATCGCACCACCGTCGCCCATCGCGCCCAGGTTCTTGCCCGGATAGAAGCTCCAGGCCGAGAGGGGCGCAAGGCTACCGACCGGACGACCTTTGTAGCGGGCGCCATGCGCCTGGGCGCAGTCGTCCAGCACCATGATCCCATGCCTTTGTGCAATGGCATTGATCGCATCCATGTCCGCCGGCTGGCCGTACAGATGCACAGGCATGAGCGCGCGCGTGCGCGGCGTGATGGCGGCCTCGATGCGTGACGGGTCGATGTTGAAGGTACGTGGATCGGGCTCGACAGGCACCGGCTTGGCACCCACTGCGCTGACGGCAAGCCATGTGGCGATGAACGTGGCCGAGGGCACGATGACCTCGTCGCCGTGGCCCACGCCCAGCGCGCGCAGCCCCAGTTGCAGGGCATCCAGGCCGTTGCCGACCCCTGCGCAGTAAGCCGCCCCGCAATAGGCCGCAAACTCGGCCTCGAAGTGCTTCAGCTCTTCGCCGAGCAGGTACCAGCCGCTGGCGGCGACACGCGCCAGCGCCCGGTCGATGGCCTCGCGCGACGCTTCGTACGCGGGCTTCAGGTCCAGGAACGGAACCACCTCCATGTCACGCGGCATGCGTTGTCTCCCGCAGCCATTCAAGGTACTCGTCATAGTCGCGGATGTAGTCCTCAGCTTTGTAGACGTCGTCAGCCAGCACGAGCAGCAGCCCATCGCGGCTGTAGTTGTATTGGATGCTCCACACGCGCGGCGGAATGTGCAGGCCCACGGTCGGCTCGTCAAGCACGACCTCGTCGCGTACCTCGCCATCGTCAAGCACCACCGAACACGACCCCTTCAGGCATACGAGAAACTCGTGCAGTTCCTTGTGCGCGTGTTCGCCGCGTACTTCCTTGCCGGGTACGTCATAGATCGCGAAGAAACGCTGGGGCTGGAAGGGCAGGTGCTTTCCGATCTCGCCGAAGCTCAGGGCGCCGCGCAGGTCGATGATCTGCGGCATCTGCACCAGCGCCGCGCCGGGAACGCGAAGCTTCGGCAGCTCGCCGCCCTTGGCAATCACGCGCCGCACGTCCTTCGGCCGGTCGGTGTCGACATAGCCGGTGATGCGGGCAGGGTTGCCCATCACGATCGCGTTCGGCGGCACGTCGCGCGTGACGACCGCGCCGGCACCCACCATGGCGTTAGAACCAATTGTCAGGCCAGGCAGGATCGTTGCGCTCGCCCCGATGCTGGCGCCCTTGCGAATCAGCGTGTGGATCGGCTTGTCCAAACGATGCTTGCTGCGTGGAAAGTGATCGTTCGTGAACGTGGCGTTGGGACCAATGAACACATCGTCTTCGATGCGGACGCCGTCCCACAGCTGCACGCCGCACTTGACGGTGACGCGGTTTCCCAGCACCACATCGTTCTCGATGAAAACGTGGTCGCAGATGTTCGCATCGGCACCGATCACTGCACCGGGCAGGATGTGGGCGAAGGCCCAGATGCGGCACCCGCGGCCGATGCGCTCGGATTCCACGATCGCGTGCGGGTGGCGAAAGCCGGATCCAAACTCTTGGGTCGGCGGTGATTGTCGATTCATCGGAAGTCCCTCATATCCTCGCGTGTCATCCTCGCGCTGCCTTTAAAAGCAGCGCGCCATCGCGCGGTAGCAATCGCAGTTCCCGCACCAGCGAACCATCGTTGAAAGCCGGATCCTGCCGGCCTCGCAGGCGTTGCAGGCCTCGTGGCAGCGCGACCACGGCCGGAGCCGGCCCGGGATTCACGACGGCCATCCCGTTGCTGAATTCACGCATCCACGCCGTGCTGCCGGTTGCAGCTCGCGCATCGCTTAATGGCTGGCCAAGATTCGCATCGTATTCATCGAACCATGGGGTCCCCGGGCCATCGTCGGAGTTGTAGGCAAACAGGCCGTCGCCCATGAGACTCGACGCGAGCCCGTAGCGCATCAGCCGGTAATCAGTGCTGCCACCGACGGCATGGAACACCACGAAGCGAGGATCCTTCACATGGCGTGCCACCGTGCGATAGCGCTCCATGATCGCGGCCCAGCCACGCCATGTCTCCATAGAGGAGGGTCGCCCCAGCAGCTCTTCAAGGAAGGCGCCGTCGAAGATGCCATCGTACTCAGGCGCCGAGAGGTCATGGTCGACGTTGGCCAGGACACGCATTCCGGGCATCAATTTCCGCAGTTGCTCGCAGTAGGCCACATACCCCTGGCGCGCCGCGGCCGCCACCTCGCGGCTTTTGCCGTCCTCTTCACCCGCGTCACGGCGCCACAGTGCCGATACGCGTGGCCGCTCGAACACGTTGTCGAGGAAGACAAAGTCCAGGCGCGGCCAAAGGGTGAACACCTCCCGAACGTCCCGGCGCACCTTCCATTCAGGCCAACGCAGGCCCTCCTTGTCGGGCCGTGCCCATGAGGTGAGGTCGACCTCGTAGTGGCCGTATCGCGAGGTCCACTGCACGCGATCGCCGCGCCGGTTCTTGAGCCA
Organism: Burkholderiaceae bacterium; assembly: GCA_035719405.1. Lineage (GTDB taxonomy): Bacteria > Pseudomonadota > Gammaproteobacteria > Burkholderiales > Burkholderiaceae_C > CAMLIZ01. Next base: position 14,696 of record DASTGE010000482.1, on the reverse strand, counting down.
CCACCCTTCGCGGTCGAGCTTATCGACCATGTCGCGGTTGGCCTCGTTGGGGCCCGCCTGTCCCTGCACCTCGTTGAGAAGCGCGTACTGCCCGATCAGGATCTGCGGGTTGCGTCGCCTCAGGTCGTCAACGAGCATCCTGAGCCGGCCACGCTCGTAGCCGCGCCAGAAGCCCAGCACCAGCACCTCGAAGCGCGCCAGCCGCTCGCGCACCGCCTCCTCACCGTATTGATGGGCCTTGTAGTCAACGCCGAGGACGCGTGGATAGCGCGGGAGGTCGACACCAGCCCTGGAGCAGGTGCTCCACGGCAGCAGTCCGAGCATCGCCAGGAATCCCAGCACGCCGCGCCGTCCACGACCGATCGCGGAGAAATCGACCTTGCCACTCATCGCTCGAGGGCCTGGGAGGCTTCGTGCGACGGCTCGCCGATGCCAAGGGCACACCTGTCATCGCTGCCGCGCGCGACGCGTCTAAGCAAAGCAGAGTAGGCCGCCATCATCGCCTCTTCGGAAAACGTTTCGAGGACGCGCCTGCGCGCCGCCTCGCCCATGGCGCGTGTGGTGGCGACATCCCAGCAGCGCTCGAGCGCACGGGCCAAGGCCTTCACGTCCCCTACCGGAAACAGCCACCCGTTCTCGCCGTCGGTCACCTGCTCACGGGCACCGCCGATATCGCTCATGATCATCGGCTTTGCCATCGCCATCGATTCGAGAGCGGCAATGGAGAAGGTCTCGATCGCCACGGACACCAGGGTCATGACATCGCAGGCGGCGACTGCAGGACGAACATCGGAAAGCATGCCGGTGATGGCAATCTGATCGCCAAGACCCAGTTCCGCAGCCCGTGCCTCGATGGCGGCGCGCTGCGGCCCGTCGCCGATCAACAGCACCTTCCAGCGCCGCCCGAGGTCCGCCTGCAGACGCACCGCCTGCAGGATGAGGCCGTGGGCCTTTTCCGGGCGCATGATCGCGCACAGCCCCACCACGCGATCGGCATCGCTCCAGCCCAGACGGCGGCGCAAGGCCCGGCCTTCAGCCTCGAAACGCCACGGCTCGAACCGTTCGACGTCGATGCCGTTGTAGATCGTCGTCGTGCTGCGCGAGCGCAGCCCATGGCGCTGCCAATGAAGCGCCTGGGCCTCGCACAGGAACACCACGTCGCTGTGCCGGAAGAGCGGCCGGTACAGCAGCATCTGCAAGCGCTCCTTGAGTGTGCGCAGCAAGGTGGTATGAAATACCTCGACCACGGGCGGCTTGACCCGCAAGCCTCGCAACGCCGCATGCACATAGAGCATCGGGTACGGGTTGATGCACACGACGACATCAGCGCGCTCGCGACGGAGCAGGTTGCGCAGGCGGTCCACCGCCGCGAAATCGACCCGCCGCTTTACCTCCAGGCATTCGCTTCGCATGGAGGTGGTCATCGCGTACATGGGAAGAGCCCTCTTCACCGCCACGACGATCACATCGAACGATTCGCTCAATCCCTTGGCCAGCGCAAGCGTATGTCGCTCGGCTCCGCCGATGCCCAACGCGTTGAGGACAAAAACCACACGTATCCGGTCCATCCTGGTCTTCAGCTCCAGCGTGCAGGCAACGCGACTGGGCGCGGTGGGAGCACACGATCCGGCGGCACGAGCGGCCTCTTCTTGCGGGGCACGGACGCGACTTGACCGCTCGCCTCTTGCGCAGGCCCAAGGCGTGCCGAGTACCCGAGCGCGAGACCGACCGCGATCCAGAAGAACGCCTGTTCGGGCGCCGGATAGTAGTGTCCGTTGCTCATCCCGTAAACGAACATCGACAACAGGCCCGCCCAGGCACCCACGAAGAAACCTCGCATCGACGGCTGCAGCCGCTCGTCGCTGCCCAGCGAGCGGAACAGTCGCCAGACGTAGCGGTAGAAAAGGAACATGAAGATCACGCCAAGCAGGCCCATATCGAGCAGGATCTCCAGGTACATGTTGTGCGGATGGCTCGCGGTAAAGCCAAAGTCCCTGACGTAATCGGACCACTGTGTCGACACCTGACCGCGGCCCCAGAGCGGGCTCTTCAGGACCTCGGGCAGCAGATGCGCCCAGGTATACAAGCGGCCTGCGGTGAGTGGGTCGCCGGCGACGCTCGCCCCCGTCACCGCTTGCGAGTTCAGGCCCGTCGCCAGACGTTCATAAAGGGCATCGGGCGCGAACACCGCGGCGATCACGACGAGTGCCGCGACCAGGAGCAGCGCGGTGGCCGCGTGCCGGAAACGGATCACGTAGACCAGCAGAATCACCAGCATCCCAAGGAAAGCGCCGCGTGAGAACGTGATCACCACGCCCGTGATGAGGATGCCGATCGCGGCCAGCAGCGCGGTCTTGGCCGCGCGGCTGGTGACATGGGCCTGCATGAACAGCGCGGGTCCGAGCGCGGTGGTCAACATCACGCCAGCCTCGTTGTTGTGACGGCCGAGCGTAATGAGAAAGGCACGCTGATCCTTCAACGCCTCGAAGCTGATGCCGCTGAGCACGATCAACGCGAACGCCGCAGCGACGAACAGCAAAGCCCCCACGATCAGTGCGATCGCGAAGCGCAAGCCCTTGCCGTATTCGACGACCGCCGCCCCGATGATGCATGCGGTGAACACGAGCAGCATATTCTTGGTGTACTGGCTGATCAGGTAATCCTTCAGCGCGTAATCCTCCATGCCGTTGAGGGCGAACAGCCAGCGCGGCGCTTCGCTGAAGTGGAGCGTGCCGATCGCGATGGACACCGTGACCGGCAGTACGTAGAACAGCAGGAGTTGCCGGCTCGCCGGCAGCGAGACGCCCCGTTGCAGCATGAACATGAGCGCCGCGCGCAACAGGTACATCCCGCACACTCCTGCGAGCATGAGGTTGAACACATTGAGCGGCCCGACGCGCGGAATGACGGGTGAGTTGGCGAAGGGAAGAAGGACCGCCAGGACGAGCAGGCCATTGCGGTAATCGACGATCAGCAGCACCAGGGGCACCAGCAGCGACATCAGGAACAGCTGGCCGAACCAACCGACGACGGCCCCGAAGGTGCCGAGCCCCAACGCAAGTGCGGCGAGCGCAAGCAGGATCGACGCGAGCATCCACCGGCCCGGCTCCGCCCGCGCCATGCCGTTCATTGCGAGCCTCCTCCGGTTTCGGAATGCGACAACCGGAAGACGAATTCATTGCATCCAAGGCCCCCGCCGCAGGTGCGCAACTCGACCAGCTCAAAGCCCCGCCCGGCACAGAAGTGAAACACCTCTTCGGGCTTGGCTACTTCGAACGGATAGCCGCCCACCCAGTCCAGCCAGTCATGAAGCCGGCTCATGCCGCGCTGGCTGCTTTCCGCGTACCCGGTCCAGCGTCTGAGGTAATTCATCGGCTGCAGCTTCAGCAAATCGCCGACCAGGAAACGCACGTCGCGAAGCGCCATCACGCCCACGCCGTAGATGCCGCGCAGCACAGGCGGCAGCCAGTTGTAAAGCCGCTTGACCATCAGCCAGCGCCGGCTGGTCGGTCCCTGGTCGTTGTAGATGGAGATGAAGAGCAGGCCGCCCGGAGCGACGAGTCGCGCCACATTGTCAAGCGACTTCCACATCGAGCCCGTGTGATGCAGCACCCCCCATGAGTAGACGACGTCGAACTTGCCCAGTTTCGACAGATAGGCGGTGTCGAGAACCGATCCCTCCTCGACCTGCCAACGACCCGCGCCACCCGCATGTCGTCGGCGCAGTTCCTGTGTGCAGGCGACCGACTGGGGGTCGTAATCGAAGGACACCACGCGCGCCCCGAGACGCCAGGCCGCCAACGACGACAACCCGCTGCCCGAGCCCGCATCCAGAAAGGAAAGACCATTGAGGTCGCGGCGACCGAGGGTCTGCGCGAGCGCGTCGGTGGCAAGAGCGATCCGCCGCTCATCGAGCACCTTGAGAAACCGGCGCCAGTTCTTGCCGAACTCGAAACGCAGCCCTTGAGTGACTTCTGCTGAATGTGACACCTGCAACCCCCTCAGTTCCGCGTGACGTTCACAAAGGCCTCGCGGCGAAATCCGTTGATCACTCCGTGCGCCAGCGCCTTCGCACGCACCACCGGTCGACCATCCGCAATCCGGTAAGACCACAGCTGGCCGAGATAGCGCGGCCCCGCGGGCAGGCGCTCGATCTTTGTCGCGTGCAGCAGCAGGATCTCCCAGGCACGGGCCACAGCCTGCCGCAGGTGCTCGGGGTCGTATCGCCGGCTAGTGCCATTGGCGCGCTCGACCGAGTCCATCCATCGCTTCAGAGCCAGCAGGCGCGGAAAGCTGAAGGCGCCTGCGGGCTGGCGGGCGAAATGCAGGAGCGCGCCCATGAGCTCAGGGTCGTGCTCCTGCTCGCACAAACCGACCTCCGCCAATAGCCGGCACTGCGTGACGGAGGCATCGCGAGTGACCATCTCGAGCCTGCTCTGCATGATGCCTCGCGGTGAAATGCGATAGTTGACGAGCGGCTCGCGCAGCAGCGCCACTTCGTGTGTGCGAGCCACCTCGGCGGCCAGCGCGTAGTCCTCTGCATAGCGGGGCGGAAAGCCTTCGGGCGGAATGGCGCTGCGACGCAGCATATACACCGCGGAGAACGGATTCGCGAAGAGCATCATCGGCTTGAGTGCGGCGTCCGACAGCCGCCAATAGTCCTGGCCCGGCACCAGCAAACGTCCTTCGGTGTCGATGCGGTTGGTGAGGCAGCCGACCAGGCCGACCTTCGGCCGACGCTCGAGCACCATGACTTGCCGCCCGATGCGGGTCGGAAGGCTGACGTCGTCACCATCCAGCAACGCGATGTATTCGCCGCGCGCCAGCGCCATCCCGGCATTGCGCGCTCCGCTCAACCCCGCGTTCCTGTGCAGGCGCACGATGGTCAGCCGGGGATCATCGATGTCGCTCAGCACCTGTGTGTCGTCGTCCGGTGATGCGTCGTCGATGACCAGCGCTTCCAGGTCACGCCACCTTTGCAGCAGTACGCTGTCGACCGCCTCACGCAGCGTCGCCCGCACTTTGTAAACCGGGATGACGACGCTCACGCGCGGTGGCGGGGAGGTGGCTTGGCGCAGGACCGTGTGTACCGGCAGCAGGTGCCTCATGAGAACCTCCCGCTCGTCACGATGTTCTTGCGCCTCATGACATGCACCGGCCGGATTCGCTGAAGCCTCATCAGGAACCCCGGCCTGCGGCGCGGTACCGCCCGAGGAGACTTCTGGGCACGAGCAGCTTCAACAAGCCCACCCCCACGTCGTCGAGCGTCCACGCGAGCGGCTCCTCGCGCAGCAGCTTGAGGGCGCGCCGCTTGTCGTGCCCGGCCAGATGCCGAAAGTAGCCGGCGAGGTTCCGGCGCACGAAGGCCTTGTATTCGGGATGGGAGCGATAAACCCGTCCGATCTCGAGGCGCTCCGCCCATACAGGCCGAGCCGTCCAGTTATTGCCGTGGCGTCTGTACAGCGTATCGACCTCGTCGCGCGCCACAACCTTCAGGCCGCGATGCGTGAACGCCAGCGCAAGGGAGTAGTCTTCGATCTTCACGTTCGGGTCGTAGCCCCCGACGGCTCTCAAGGCCTCGGTGCGGCACATCAGCGTGGGACCGTTCACCATGCAGCCATCACGCATCAGATCCTCGAACGTCACCTCGCCTGCATGGCGCCTGGCCTGCCAATCGCTCGGCCGCCCTTCCTCGTCGATCACGCGCATCTGACCCGAAATCATATGCACCTCGGGATGCGACTCGAGAAAGGCAACCTGCCGCTCGACCTTGTCGGGCAGCCACATGTCATCGGTGGAAAGCGCGGTGAAGTAAGGGCCGCCTGCCATCGCAAGTCCCTGGTTCAGTGCAGGGATGAGGCCGGCGTTTTCGGGCCGCAGCACGAGCGTGAAGCGGCCGGGATGCTCCCGCGCCAGCTGCTCGAGCTGACGCGGGCTGGAGTCGGCGGAGCCGTTGTCGATCACGATGAGCTGGAGGTTTGTATAGGTCTGGCCCAGAGCACTTTCGACGGCAGCCCGCACGAAGCGCTCGTGGTTCCAGCAGATCAACACGACACTGACGAGCGGCGTCGATGAAGACAATGATGCGGCCCCTGGGTTCACGCCTTCGCTCCTCTAAGGTTGGGAAAGAATTCGTCGGAAAATGGCTTCGTACTCGTCGACCACACGGCCCACGCCGTGATGGCGCCTCACGTACTCGGCCGCACGCTGCCCCTTGAGCTGCCACAGCGCGGGGTCGGTCTTGAGCGCTCGCACCGCTTCGGTCATCTCGTCCACGCCGCCGACCACCTCGCCCACGTCCACTCCATCGAGCCGCGCATTGGCGTCGAAGAACGACACCGTCGGGATGCCCCTCGACCATGCTTGCAGAAAGGTGTTCGGGAAACCTTCGGAGACCGATGTGTTCACGAGCACCGAGGCGCCATCGAAATGCGACTCCACGTCGACGTGCGGAACGAAGCCTGTTATCTCGATATTGGGGAGCCGCGATGCACGCTCACGAAGCTGATCGAAGTAACCCTGTCCCGCACCCGGAGCCGGACCCCCGATCATCTTGAACCGGTACTGCGGCAGGCGCTCGGCGAGATCAAGGAAGAGCGACGGCTGCTTGATCGGCTTCATGGTCGCGACCCACAGCACGACACCTTCACGCGTGCCCGCCATGCCGTCGTGGCCGTAGCAGCTCGGCACGCGCACGGCGTCGCGGCCAAACACTTCCCTGCAGCGCTCGGCCTGCCGCTCCGTCTGCACGACCACCTGATGCACGCGCGACATGCCCCAGCGGTACAGCACCTTGTCCCGCCCGTAACGCACCTGCGGCACACGCGGGTCGAAGTCGAGGTCGTGCGCCGCGGCGAATACCGAGCGACGTCCATGTCGCCTGGAGAATGCCGCGATCATGGCGGTGTAGGCGTCCGAAGCCCGCTGGTAGTACACCTGTGCATCAGCCCGCCGCATCGCGGACCACAGACTGCTCAGCCGAGGGTGGAAGAAACGCACGACCTTGATGCCCTCGTTGGGGCGGCACATATTGATCAAACGCACGCCGCGCACGCGCTCGCCGTCAGGCTGGCCGAAGTCCATCGAAATCATCGACACATCATGCTGGCGCCTCGCCAACTCTCGGGCGATGAAGCTTTGTTGCACCTCGGCCCCGCCCACCCACTGGATCGAGCGGTCACCCGCGAGCACCGGATAGGTGAAGGGCGCCACAAAGCAGATGCGCATGCGGTCGCCCTTCATGTCGCTTCCATCCATAGTCGATTCCCGATCCCGCCCTTGATGCGCGCAACGGGTATTCATGACACCAGCCCTTTGCGTAAGCCATCCGTCTTTCGTCTGGCGACGGCCGCATAAACCTGCAGCACCCTCTCGCAGGAGGCTGCCGAGGTGGCGTAGGTCTCCACCCAGTGCCGCTGCGCGTGCGCCACGGTCGCGTGCTCGCGCGCGCAGCGCTGCACGATCGAAGCCAAGTCGCGCTCGTCGCGCCCGGTCACCACCTGCCAGTCCATCGGCAGGATGCGCCGCACATCCGAGTACTCCGTGCTCGCGACGGGGGTGCCGCATGCCATGGCCTCAAGCACGACATTGGGAAAGCCTTCGTACACCGAGGTCACCAGCAGGACGTCGCTCGAAGCGATGAGTTCTGGCACATCGCGCCGATGGCCGAGGAATTTGACCGCGTGCTGCAGGCCCAGACGTTCGCACTCCGCCTGCAACTGCGTCCGGTAGCCCGACGGGCGATCGTGCAGTTCGTCGCCGACAAAGAGAAAGCGCCAGCGCTCGTCAATATTGAGAATGCAGCGTGCGACACGCAAGGCCAGCAGATGATCCTTCTCGGGCTTGAACGAGCCCACGATGCAGACCCGGGGTCTCTCTGGCCATAGCGCTTCGGCAGGCCGCTCGCTCCTGCGCAGCCGTTCGTCGATTTCACCCAGGTCAATGCCGTTCCACACCGTGTGCACACGCTCAGCCGGCACCCAGTGCAGACGTTGCGCGAAAACTGCTCCGGCATGAGTGTTGGCGACCACCCCGTCGCAAAATGGCGTGGTAATCCGCAGTGCGAGCCGTTTCGGCCACGAGATCGAATAACCATGATTCCGTTCGGAGGAGAACACGATCACATCGAGACCGACCGCGGCGAGCCGGCTGTAAAGGTCGCCATCGTAGAGAAAGCCCTGCACCACGTCCGGCTTCCAGGTGACGATGCGCCTGCGCAGGCGGCACACGAGAGACAAGTCGAGCTTGCGTTGCTTCTGATCGGGCACCACTTCGACACTGCACCCATGCAATTCATCAACGCGCGGCAAGTGCCGGTTGAGCGTGCAGATGCACACCCCGTGCCCGCGGCGAGACATTTCGCGCGTCAGCAGCACCGCCTGCCGCTCGGCACCACCCAGCCCAAGCCCGTTGATCACAAATAACACTTTCATGGTGCCTCCATCCAACGGCGGAAGAACATCTGGAAAGCAACGAGGAGCCATACGCGCTGCTGCACGGACACATCGCCTGCACGCAGCCGCTTTACGTAGCCTTGCACGACGACAGGATCGAAGAGGCCCTGACGAGCCACGGCCCCCGGTTCGAGATGCTCGTCGATCAGGTAGGCAAGGTCGCCCTGCAGCCAGCGCTTCACGGGCACCGCGAAACCCTGCTTCGGCCGTTCGACGAGCTGGCGCGGCAAGTGGCGATACAGTACCTTCTTCAGCAGATGCTTGCTGCCCAGCGGGCCGCGCCGCATCTCGAAGGGAAGCGAAAAGGCGAACTCGACCAGGCGGTGGTCAAGCATCGGCTCCCGGCCTTCAATGCCGACCGCCATCGTGGCTCGGTCCACTTTCGCCAACACGTCGCCCGGCAGATAGTTATGGAGATCCCACAGGCAAAGCTTCTCGCCGTCCTCGCCGGGGAAGGCGTCTGCCGTCTCCCGGGTCATTGCCTGGCGGCCGCACAAGACCTGCAGTTCCTCGCGCTTGAAATGAGCCACCGACTCATCGAAGATCTCACCGACGCCGCGCGCACCCACGCGCCTTCCGATGCGCACGAGTTGCGACACGCTGGCATGAAGCCGGCGTGGCAGCGGATGACCGCGGGCTGCGAGAAAGCCCTCTAAAGCGTCTGTTCCGGAGCCGTTGATCATGGCAGCCGACAGCGACCGGAATCCTTGCGGCATCCCTTTGATGCGACTCCATTGCGAGAGCGCGGTCGTATAGCTGTTGTAGCCGGAGAATAGCTCGTCGCCTCCGTCGGCGGACAGCACGACCTTCACATGGGCGGCCGCAGCTTGCGACACCATCAGTGTGGGAATGCCGGACTCGTCGCCAAAAGGCTCATCGTAAAGATCGCCCCAGCGCGGCAGCACGCGTTTGGCATCTTCCACCTTGCACATCAATACGTGATTCTCGACGCCGAGATGACGCGCCACGGCAGCCGCATGGCCTGACTCATCGAATTCCGGCACGTCAAAGCCGATCGTGTACGTCTTGATGTCGTCGCCGCCCTGTTTGCTCAACAAGGCAGCAACCACCGAGGAATCTATGCCACCGGACAGAAACACTCCCACGGGCACGTCGGCGATCATGCGGTACCGGAAGGCATCGAGCATCAGCGCCTCGAGCTCGTCGGCGAGATCGTCTTCGCTTCGACCATGGCGACGGTCATGAACGCAGTCGATGACGTTCCAATAACGATGCGTTCGAAGGATGCCTTCCGCATCAAGCACGAGACGGTGTCCGGGCGGTAGCTTGAACACGTCGCGGTAGATGGAGCGCGGCGCGCCCACGTAGCCGTAGCGGAGGTAGTCGGCCAGAGCCTGGGGGTCGATCTGGGGATGCCAGGAGCGGAAAGCATGAAGAGCCTTCAGCTCGGATCCGAAGAGAAGCCTTTTGCCGTCCCAATGGTAGTACAGCGGCTTCACACCGAGCCGGTCGCGCAGGAGGTGCAGCTGTCGGGTGGGCTTGTGCCACAAGGCGATGGCAAACATGCCGATGAAGCGGCTTACAGCCTCCAAACCCCACTGCGAGAACGCAGCAAGAATCACTTCCGAATCGCCGCTGCCGGGAAAGCAATGCCCCAACTGCTCCAGCTGACGCCGCAGCTCGCGAAAGTTGTACACCTCGCCGTTGTAGGTCATCACCCATTGGCCACACGCCGAAACCATCGGCTGATGACCGTGACGACTCAGATCGACAATGGCCAGGCGGCGCTGCCCGAGTCCGGCGTTGTCCTCGTCATCAAACCACGCTCCTTCATCGTCGGGACCGCGATGACGCAATGCGTTGAGCGCATGGGTCAACTCGCGACCGAGCTTCAGGGCATCCCCCTCAAAGGTCCGATAACCTGCGATACCGCACATCAAATGCTCCCCTGCTTCCCGCTCTGATGGTTACCGACTGACCGTTGCATGCCCCACGAGGCGACGCCTCAGTTCGGGATCGAGTGTCGGCAACAGTGCCTGCGCGAACGCGAGGTGCTGGCTGAAGGCGCTCCCAGAGTCGTTGGAAATGCTCGAGATGCGCACGAGATAGCCGTCGGGCACGTAGCCGGACAAGGCATACCGGAACTGCGCCCACTCGCGGTCCCAATAGCTCAACACCACGGTGTCGCCGGTCGTGAACCAGTAGGTCACCGGCTCGACCCGACGGCCCTGTGTCGCGACCATGCGCGTCGCAGGCAGCGCGCCGCCGGCCAGGTCGATCTTCAAATGCTGCAGGTTGCTGATGCGAAAGCCCTGCGCCGAGTAGCAGACCTCCTGCCTGTGCGCGCGCAACTGCTGGTTCTGTTTCGAGCCGTAGGTGATGGAGAGCATGACGCGCTCGCCCCGGCTGTTGATGTACGTGCGGCCGAGGATCTGGTCATAGGTTTTGTCCAAAACCGCCTGCTTGTCCGGCGAGGGCGGCAGCGGCACGATGGAATCGTCGACACGCCAGTCGGCGAACTCCCGCGGGACTTCCTTTTCGAGCAGGAACGATCGCCGCGTATCCGCAAGCTTGTTCTGAGGTGTGGCCCAGCCGCTAAGCAGCATGGCTGCGACCATCAGACCGGCCACCATGAGCGGACGCCGGTACGTCATCAAATTCATGCCCTGGCCTCCTCTGCAGGCAGCACGCTCCCCAGCACCTTGTCGACGCCCAGCATGAGCGTCAGCCCGACCAGGAACAGCACCATGCCCGCAAAGGTATGCACAAAGCCCTGCCCCGCCTCGTCACCGAAGTAGAAGGTGATGAGCACGAGCAGGCACACGCGCACGACATTCGCGCAGAACGACACCGGGATGATCAAGATCGCCAGCAGCAGGTTGCGCAGCTTGGATGTGTGGCCCATCACATTGAGGTACAGAAGGCCCAGCGCTTCCAGCGTGAACATTGAATTGAGGCCGGCGCAAGCATCAGCCACCAGCAGCTGGTACTGTCCCACCATCAGGATCACGCCAGTGCGTGAGATCGGGTAGCCGGCCCTGTACAGCAGCTGCTCGGCCACGAACGAGACCGCCTGCTTCAAAGGCTGCGTGAGCATGTCCACGACGGCACCGGGCAGCGGCACCGCGAAGACGAGAAAGAAGATCGGGAAGGCCGCGGCCCGCGCCACGCGCCATCCATAGCCGAGCGCCATGGCCGCCGTGACGAGCGGCAGCAGCGAGGCCATCTCGAACATGACGATGTTCTGGATGCGGCCGACCATGTACATCGCAGCGCCGAAGGCAAAGACCGCCCAGGCGAGCGCGCCGCCTGGGCGGGCGAGCAATGCAGCCTCGCGCAGCTTCTCGCGCCGGTGCCAGAGCAGCCATGCCGACACGGCAAGAATGATCGGCCCGTGGCCCTGCTCGTCCGTGCTCCAGACGTTGACCGCCACCACCTCGAACACGGGCAGGAACATCACCGCCAACGCCGCGCCGAGAATCAACGCGGTGACGACGAGCCGATCATGCCGGAGGCTGTTCAGCGAGAGGCGGGAAAAGCGGACGACGTTGCCTCCGGCCCCGGCAAGAGGAGCGTCGCCTCGTGCCTGCGCCGGCTGCACATCGCTCGCGGGGCTCGGCAGCGAGGAACGGTCAGAACTCATTCATGATGACCCCGGCAAGCTTGGCGGGGCTTTCGGCCAGTGTCGAGACGAGGTCCTGCAGCGCCACGACGCGTGACTTGTCCTTGCGCGCAAGCACGAGAGCCGCCCCGCAGCGTGCGGCAAGGGCGCTTGCATCCGCGCCATGCACGGCAGCAGGAGTGTCCACCACCACATGGTCGAACTTGCTGAGCAACTCGCGCACAAGCAGCGAGAACGCCGGCCGCTCGATCAGCTCCAGCGGGTTGGGAGGCGTGACGCCCACCGGCAACACGTACAGGCTGGGCAGCGCTTGTATCTGCTGGATCACCTGTGATTCGACGCGGCCCGACAGCAGCCCCGACAACCCGGCGTTGTTGCTCAACCCGAACAACTCATGCTGCCTCGGCCCGCGCAGATCGGCATCGACCACGAGCGTGCGTCCGCCAAGCTGGGCAAGCGTGACCCCGAGGTTGGCAGAGAAGAAGGTCTTGCCGTCGGCACGATTCGGACTCACGACAGCCAGCGCGCGGCGGGGCTCCGCCTCGTTGAACACCCTCATCATCAGCTGGCTGCGGATTCCGCGGAACGACTCGGCCTGAGGCGAGAACGGGCTGCGCAAGGTGACCAGTTCCTGGCTCACGCCCTCCAAATCGTCAGGCGCATAGATGTAGTGGAACTGCTGTGACAGCGCGTACAGCACGTCGTTGGCGCTGACGAAGCCCAACGCAATGGCCGCCTCTCCGAAGCGCACATGGTGCTCGCGCTGGTACTGCACCACCTGTTCGATCTGCTCGGCCGAAAGGTTGCGCGCCTCGCGCAGGAGGTCGCCCATGGCCCGGTCGGCAACCAGGGTCGTTGACGAAGTCGAGGGGCCGTAAGACGGCTCGGCCTGCGCAGGCTCCGGGCTGATGGATTCGCGGAACTTGGCCATGTCACCCCCCCCGCCCGGGATGGGGCAGTTGCCCAAGAATGCGCTGCTGCAGCAAGGGCGTGCGGCGCTGGGCGAACAACTTGCGGCGCGGCGCGGCCCCGGGAAGCACGCCGAGCAGCGGCAACCCCAGCGTATCGCCAACGTCATTGAGCGTGCGCACACGGCGATCGATCAACTCCACCAATACAGCCGCGCCGATGGCCAGCAGCGCACCGACGGCAATCGACAAAAGCGTGTTGAGTAGCACCTTGGGCCCGGAGGGCGTCGCCGGCGGCACCGCGCTCGACAGTACGCCGATGTTGGTCTGGTTGGCCTGGCTCTCCAGGCTGGACTGCGCCCTGCGCACCAAGACGTTGTCATACGACCGCTGCGCGTTTTCGGCGTCCCGCTGAAGCACCGCCGCCTCGTCGCGCTGCGCCTTGAGCTTGAGCACCTTGGCGCGCTGTGCCTCGAGCGTGGCACGGATGTCGGCCTCACGCGAGCGATTGATCTTGTTCGCGATGTCCATGCTGCCGGTCACGCGGTGGATCTCGGCGTTCATGCGCGAACGCAGCTCGGCGATGTTGGCCCTTGCCTCAATCACCTGCGGGTGGTTCGCGCCCAGCCGCGAATTCAGCTCCTGGAGCCTCGCCTCGGCACGCGACAGCTCTGTCTTGAGAGTGCCGACCACTGGGTTGCTGAGGACTTCCATCATCGCGTCGCTGTTTACGCCACGCGCCTGTCGTGTCCGGCTCTCGGAGTCGGCCGACTGCGCCTGCAGCTGGACCAGCTGAGACGACAGCTCGTTGAGCCGTTGGGTCTCCACGTCGAGCCGCTCGTCGTTCACCACCAGGCCGTGCTCGCGCTGGAAGGTCGACAGCTTGGCCTGCGCCGCCTCGACCTGATCACGAAGCTGTTTTGCGCGCTCATCGAAGAACGAAGAGTACTGCCGCGCCGGATCGGCACGAAGCTCCACCGAGGTGTCCAGGAAGGCTTGCACAAATGCATTCACGACGGCGGCAACGAAGCGAGGATCCTGACCCGTGTAGCTGACGTTGATGACGCTGGACTCCTTCGCCGGTCTCGCCTCCAGTCCATGCCGGAGTGTGCCCGCGATCCAGGCCTCGATGCTGCCGGTGCCTCCCGTCGCCTCCATCCAATTCGCACGCACTTCCGGGTTCTCGGCGAGCTTCAAGGACCTCACCGCACGCTGCGCCACGCGGTCACTCAAAATGATGTCGACCTGTGTGGCTATGTAGCTTGGCAGCTGCAATGCCGGGAACACGATGCCGGCGATGGGGTCAGGCGACTTCACGTCCACCACCAAGGTGGAGGTCGCCGAGTAGCGCTTGGGAAGCAAAAGGCTCACCACGATGGTGGTCACCACGGTCAGCAATAGCACCGCGGCGGCAACCCACCACCGGGCTTTGAGTATCGCCAGAAACTGGTTCGCGTTCATGTGGGCCTTCGCCTTCGCGTCGTCGGTTGCCGTCCCTGAAGGGATGCGGAACAAAGGGGAATCAAAAAATGCTTTCGCGCACGTACACGACGTCGCCATCGTTGACCGGGTCGTCCATCCGCGGCTGTAGCACGGTCACCTTTCCGTCGGTGCCGCGCCGATGCACTCGCATGCCCTTCTCGGTCCCGCGCTGGGTGAGCCCGCCTCCCGCCGCAAGAGCCTGCATGATGGTCATGCCGCGCTCCAGCCGGAAGACGCCGGGACGCTGCACCTCGCCGTAGATGTAGACCA
>DASTGE010000481.1:0-5047 GCA_035719405.1 Burkholderiaceae bacterium | reverse complement strand
GGCGGGCACCTTGCGAAGGCGCTCGAACACATCCTCGAGACCTATCCGCGCGACGAACTGTTCCAGATCTCCGAGGACGAGCTGTACGAGACCGCGCTGGGCGTACTCGCACTCGGCGACCGTCAGCGGCTTCGGTTGTTCATGAGGCGTGACCCCTTCGACCGCTTCATGTCGTGTCTCGTCTACGTGCCACGAGACGCCTACGCGACGGACCTGCGTGTGAAGTTCCAGGACATTCTCATGCAGGCCTTCGACGGCAGCAGCGCCGAATTCGACGTGCAGCTCGGCGAGACCATGCTCGCGCGCATCCACTTCACCGTTCGAACCACACCGGGGAAGATACCGCCCTACGACCGCCGGGAGATCGAGGCCAAGCTCGCACAGGCCGCGCGCCGCTGGCCCGACCGCCTGCGCGACGCATTGACCGAGGCCGAAGGCGAGGCCCGCGGGCTTGCGTTGTTCAAGCGCTGGAGCGAGGCCTTCCCGCCCGACTATCGGGAAATCGTCCCCGCGCGCGCAGCGGTGGCCGACGTGCGGAAGATGTCGTCGCTGATGCCCGAGTCACCACTGGCTGTGGCGCTGTATCGTCCCCTGGGCGCCTCACCCGACGCGATGGGCTTGAAGGTGTACCGTCTCGGCGCGCCGATCGTGCTCTCTGACAGCCTGCCCATGCTGGAGCACATGGGCGCCCGCGTTCTCGGCGAGCGCAACCATCGTATCCAGACGGACACCGCCTCGCCGATTTCATTGCACGACTTCGACCTGCTCGCGCAGGTGCCGGACGAACTCGAGCCGGAGACCGTCGGTCGGCTGTTCGAGGATTGTTTCGTGCGCGTGTTCCGCGGCGAGGTCGAGAACGACGACTTCAACCGCCTCGTGCTGCGCGCCGGCCTTGCGGCCGAGGAGATCGTGATCCTGCGCGCCTATGCCAAGTACCTCAGGCAGATCGGCTTTGCACTCTCGCAGGGTGCGATCGAGGCGACGCTCAACGCGCATCCGCGCATCGCGCGCATGCTCGTCGCGCTCTTCAAGCTGCGCTTCGATCCCAAGGCCAATGATGCCGAGGGCGAACGCGCGCAGGTCGGCGCGATCGAGCAGGCGCTCGACCGCGTCAGCAACCTGTCCGAGGACCGCGTCCTGCGCACCATGCTCGGCCTCGTGCAGGCCACGCTGCGCACGAACTTCTGGCGCACCGGCGTCGGCCACACCGGAGGAGCCGGACCGCGCCGTCCCTTCCTCAGCTTCAAGGTCGAAAGCGCCAAGGTGCCGGGCCTGCCCGAGCCCAAGCCTTTGTACGAGATCTTCGTCTACTCGCCTCGATTCGAAGGCATCCACCTTCGCGGAGGCAAGGTCGCCCGCGGCGGCTTGCGATGGTCTGATCGGCCGGAAGACTTCCGTACCGAGGTGCTGGGGTTGGTGAAGGCCCAGATGGTGAAGAACACGGTGATCGTGCCGGTCGGCTCCAAGGGCGGCTTCGTGCTCAAGCGCCCGCCACCGCCGAGCGACCGCGACGCCTACCAGAAGGAAGGCATCGCCTGTTACCAGGACTACCTGCGCGGCCTGCTCGACCTGACCGACAACCTGTCCGGCACCACGATCGTTCCGCCGCCACAGGTCGTGCGGCGCGACGGCGATGATCCTTATCTCGTCGTGGCGGCCGACAAGGGAACGGCCACATTCTCCGACCACGCCAATGCGGTCAGCGCCGAGTACGGACACTGGCTCGGCGATGCATTCGCCTCCGGCGGCAGTGTGGGCTATGACCACAAGGCCATGGGTATCACGGCACGTGGTGCATGGGAAGGCGTCAAGCGCTTCTTCCGGGAGCGCGGCGTCGACATCCAGACGACAGACTTCACCGTGGTCGGCGTCGGCGACATGTCGGGCGACGTGTTCGGCAACGGCATGCTGTTGTCGCGCCACATCCGGCTCGTTGCCGCCTTCGATCACCGGCATGTCTTCATCGATCCCGACCCCGATGCGGCAACGTCCTTTGCCGAGCGCGAGCGCCTTTTCAAGCTGCCACGCTCGTCCTGGGCCGACTATGACGCTTCCCTCATCTCCACGGGCGGCGGGGTCTGGTCACGCTCGCAGAAGTCCATCCCCATCTCGCCGCAGGCGCGCGTGGCACTCGGCATCACCGCGGACCGGATGACGCCGGCGGAGCTGATCAGCGCCATCCTGCGTGCGCCGGTCGACCTGCTCTACAACGGCGGCATCGGAACCTATGTGAAGTCCAGCCGCGAGACGCACGCCGCGGTGGGTGACCGCACCAATGATGCCGTACGCATTGACGCGCTCGAGTTGCGCTGCAAGGTGGTGGGCGAGGGCGGCAACCTCGGCTTCACGCAATTGGCCCGGATCGAGGCGGCACTCAACGGCGTGTCGATCAATACCGACGCAATTGACAATTCCGCCGGCGTCGACACCTCGGACCACGAGGTCAACATCAAGATCCTGCTCGGACTTGCGCAGTCCGAAGGCGAGATCACCGGCAAGCAGCGCAATTCGCTGTTGTCGCAGATGACCGACGACGTGGCCGCGCTGGTGCTGCGCGACAACTACTTCCAGACGCAGTGCCTGTCGGTGACGAACCGTCTTTCCACACGCCTGCTCGACCAGGAAGCGCGCTTCATCCGATTCCTGGAGAAGGCTGGTCGGCTGCATCGCGGCATCGAGTTCCTGCCGGGCGACGACGAGATCGCGGAGCGGGCAGAGCACGGCATCGGCCTCGCCACGCCGGAAAGGGCGGTGCTGCTGGCCTACAGCAAGATGTGGCTGTTCGACGAGATCCTCGCTTCCGATCTGCCGGAAGATCCTTGGATCGGCACCGCACTTCAGCGCTATTTCCCGGCACTGCTGCGAGAGAAGTTCCCCCAACACATCCCGCGCCACCCTTTGAAGCGCGAGATTGTCGCGACCCATGTGCTGAACAGCATGGTCAATCGCGTCGGCTCGACCTTCACGCACAGGCTGGCCGAGATGACGGGCGCACGCCCCCCGCAGGTGGTGCGCGCCTATCTCGCCACTCGCGAGGTGATGGGGCATGTGGCACTGTGGCAGCAGATCGAGGCGCTCGACAACAAGGTGCCTGATGTTGTGCAGTCAGAGATGCTGATCGAGGAGGGTTGGCTGACCGCGCGTGCAACGACCTGGTTCCTTCGCTCGCGTCGCCTTGCGGAGCCGATGGAAAGCATCTTTGCGCGCTTCACGCCTGCAGTCGAGGCCGTGTTGCAACGTCTGGTGCCCTTGGCGGCTCAGTCGCCGATGGCCCGGGCGTGGATCACAGCGGGTGTGCCACCGACGCTTGCGCAACGTGTGGCCAGCGCCGATGGCCTGGTTGCCGCGCTCGATGTCGCGGAAGTCGCTGACGCGACGCGCCGCAGCGTCGCGGAGGTCGCGCAGGTGCATGGGAGCGTGGGTACGCGGCTGGGTCTCGCGCGGCTGCGACAACAGATCGATGCGCTTGCTGTCGGCAACTATTGGCAGAGCCGTGCCAGGGCCGCTCTGGGCGACGACCTCGCCGGCCTTCAACGGGCGATCACCACCGAGGTGATGAGCACTGAAGGGGGAGGAACCCCGGACGAGATGCTTGCGTCCTGGGAGGCGAGCAATGCCCTTGCACTGGAACGTTCACAGCGTTTGCTGGCGGAACTGGGTGATGCGAAAACCGCTGACCTCGCGATGCTGTCGGTGGCGTTGCGTGAGTTGCGGAATCTGGCCTGAGGGGCTGAAGCGCGTTGCGCAGCGACGCTGCGGACGGCCCCGTCGCACCACCTCGCGTCGTTGATCACTATCACCATGCCCAACGACACTTACGACCACGACCGCGCCCTCATCCCAATGCCCTCGCTCAACGATGATGCCGCCGTCCAGATCCAGGACTTCATTCATCACTTCCTTGATCTGTTCGAGGCCCGCTACGCGATCAAATCCATCGCTACTACGCCGATCGCTCGGCACACAACATGATCCGCTTCGACATTCCATCCACCATCGACGACCCGCCATTGTGAACCTCGTACCGTTCACCGACCCACGCCGTCAGCCTCAACACTGACGGCGTTCTTGTTCATGCACCTGATTCCCATCAGTCAACGTGGCCACGACCGCGGCTATCAACCTCCCTTCATCGGTCGCGACTGTCTTGATGGTCGACTCGACTCCCATCACCCAACTCGATCATCGATCCATCGAATTGGCTGATCACACTCAGCACGACATCGCCGTCTTCGTTGAGGGTGTCAGATTTGCACGTGAGTTCGGCTCGGCCGGACTTATGTGAAATGGGATGGGCTTAACGCCTGGCTTAACGCCGAACCTCCGGCGCACTGCCGACATCGGCCACGGGATCCTGCAGGCCGGCCGCCTGCTCATCCACACCATCGCAAAGCTTCAGTGGATCCCAAAGGGCAATTCGATGGCCGGAACCCAGGCCAAATACGCTCGCGGAGGTCGCTCTTCGGCGGCGCGAGGCCTCGTACTTGTCCATCGCACGCTGCAAAAGTGAAGCGGCACCGGTGTTGCAGTTTCCAACCCTATCCGAGGCAAAAGGAGGTAGCCGTTGAAATTTCGGCGTTGACGCCGCAACCGCACTCTGGCGGTCTACATCGGCGACAGGAGGAAAGAGTTCCGAGGGAACGCCTGTTCCATTGCGTCCCAGTAGCTCGTCCTGGTAGAGCTGATGGAGGATAAATTTCTGCTTCGCCTCCAGCAGGTCGGTGCTGTTGACTTCGGATATTTTCTTAAAGGTCACTTTGTAGCGGATGTCCTTGGGCAGGTTTTCAAAAGCACGAATATCTCTCTCCGACGCCGAGGGCCTCGCTACCCTATAGTCATCCGTCCTCTTGGGCCACAACTCCATCGTCGACATCGGAAGCAAGCGATAGATCGACGACATCTCCTCTCCTGATCAGCAAGATGGTTCAGCTAAGCGAACGGCTCGAAGTGGGCATGGATTCGTATTGCAGGCAACCCTCGCGATCCTGTCGAGAATCGATCGCAGGTTAAATCGACGGTTGAACAAATACTGTACTTGAGCGAGATA
>DASTGE010000480.1:0-6305 GCA_035719405.1 Burkholderiaceae bacterium | reverse complement strand
CCACTCGCCGCCCGACTTGATCACGTCCTTGCTTCGGTCGGTGATCTGCATGAACGCATCGGCGTCGATGGTCGCGACGTCGCCCGTCGGGAACCACATCCCCGAGCCCTGCACTTCCACCAGTGGCGAGCGCTCCTGCTTGAAGTAGGAGTCGATCACCCACGGCCCGCGCACCACCAGATTGCCTGAAGTCTTGCCGTCCCAGGGCAGCGCCTTGCCTTCGTCGTCGATGATCGCCATGTCGACGCCGTAAATCACCTTGCCCTGCTTCTCCAGAATTCGATGCCGGGCCTCGGGCGGCAGCTCGAGCTGCTTCGACTTGAGCTTCGAGAGCGTGCCCAGCGGTGACATCTCGGTCATGCCCCAGGCATGGATGACCTCCACGCCAAACTCGTCTTCCAGCGTCCGCATCATCGCCGGTGGAATGGCCGAGCCTCCGACCACGGTGCGCTTGAAGGTGCTGAACTTGAGCCCCTGAGTCTTCACGTAGGTGAGCAACCCCAGCCAGACCGTCGGCACGCCGGCGCTGAAGCTGACCTTCTCGCTCTCGAACAGCTCATACAGGGACTTGCCGTCAAGATGCGGACCGGGGAACACGAGCTTGCAGCCCGTGAGCGCGGCCGAGTACGGGATCCCCCAGGCATTGACGTGGAACATCGGCACCACCGGCAGCACCACGTCCTTGCTCGACAGCGCCATGGCGTCGGGCAATGCCGCGCCGAAG
Organism: Burkholderiaceae bacterium; assembly: GCA_035719405.1. Lineage (GTDB taxonomy): Bacteria > Pseudomonadota > Gammaproteobacteria > Burkholderiales > Burkholderiaceae_C > CAMLIZ01. The sequence goes on along the minus strand of DASTGE010000480.1, from coordinate 5,581 downwards.
GCATGCAGGATGGTCGAGCGGTGACTGAACACGGCACCCTTGGGATGGCCTGTCGTGCCCGAGGTGTAGCAGATGCTGGACGCGACGTTCTCATCGAACTGCGGCCAGGTGTAGTCGCCGCTCTCGGCTTCCAGCAATTCCTCGAAGCACAACAGCTCCGGAATGGCCGTTTGCGGCGGCATGTGGGCGCGATCGGTCATCAGCACGAAGTGGCGCACCGACCCCATGTGAGCGCCCATCTTCTCCACCAGCGGCAGGAAGGTCAGGTCGAAGCAGAGCACCTTGTCGCCCGCATCGTTGGCGATCCATGCAATCTGCTCCGGGAACAGCCGCGGGTTGATGGTGTGGCACACCAGCCCCGAGCCGGAGGTGCCGTAGTAGATCTCCAGGTGCCGGTAGCCGTTCCAGGCCAGCGTGCCGACGCGGTCGCCGGGTTGAAGCCCGAGGCGCGCGAGAGCCTGCGCCGTCTTGCGCGCACGCAGCTCGGCATCGGCCCAGGTGTAGCGATGGATGTCTCCTTCGACGCGCTTCGAGACAATTTCGGTATCGCCGTTGTGCCGGGCGGCATGGGTGATCAGCGACGAGATGAGCAGCGGCATCTGCATCATCTGGCCCATCAAGGCGGTCATAGGTTGGCTCCGAAGTCGATCAGCGGTTTGCGCGAGGGGGCGTCGACGGGGACAGCAACAGCAGGCCGCCGCCGTGGGCGCCGAACGATCACGACGCGGCGCCCGACGGCCGCTTCATCTGGCACGACGTGGGGGTGCTGCTCACGTAGGAGTCGAAGGCGCGCACCGGCTGGAGGTTGAAGCCCGTGTTCTCGACGCTGTAGTCGTTCGGCTTGGCGCCCGCCTTCTGCCACACTGAAATCCACAAAGGCTGCTGCAGCTGGTGATCGGTCTTGCGCATCTCGACCTCGCCGTTGAAGCTCGTGAACTTCAGGCCCTCCATCGCCACGGCCACCTTCACGGGGTCGGTCGACTTCGCCTTGGCCATCGCGTTGGACAGCAACGCATAGACATGCCATACGGCGCCGGTGTACCAGTCGTCGTTGAAGCGTGACTTGTACTCGTCGGTGTACTTGCGCACGTTACCCGTCATGGCGTTGTGGTTGTAGGCGACGTTGAACACCCGGCCGGCGGCCGCGGGCCCGAGGGCGGTCGGCGTGCCCGTGACGCCGGCGTAGTAGGTGTAGAACCTGACGTTCAGCCCGGCATCGTTCGCCGCCTTGATCAGCAACGTGAGGTCGGAGCCCCAGTTGCCGGTGATCACGCTGTCCGCACCCGAGGCCTTGATCTTCGCCACATACGGCGCGAAGTCACGCACCTGTGCCAGCGGATGGAGATCGTCTCCCACGATCTGCACGTCGGGACGCTTGCGCGCCAGGAGTTCCTTGGCGTAGCGCGACACCTGCTGGCCGTGGGCGTAGTTCTGGTTGATGAGAAAGACCTTCTTCACGTCCGGCTGGTCCTTGAGGAAGGTGGTCAGCGCCTCCATCTTCATGGAGGTGTCGGCATCGAGCCGGAAGTGCCAGTAGTTGCACTTGCTGTTGGTGAGGTCGGGGTCGACCGCGGCGTAGTTGAGGTAGACCACCTCCTTGCCGGGGTTGCGCTCGTTGTGCTTTGCCACGGCGTCGGAGATGGCGAGCGCCGCGCCGGAACCGTTGCCCTGCACCACGTAGCGCACGCCCTGGTCGATTGCCGACTTCAATGCGTTCGTGCTTTCGGCCGGGCTCAACTTGTTGTCGATGCCGATCACCTCGAACTTCACGCCCGCCGGATTGATCGCCGGCGTCGCGTTGAACTTTTCTGCAAAGAACTGGAAGCTCTTCAACTGGTTCTGGCCCACCGGTGCCATCAAGCCCGACAGCGGATCGATCCAGGCAATCTTGACCGTCTCGCCCTTCTGTGCAGTGGCCAGTCCGGCGCCGAGCGACAGTGCCGCCGCGACTGACAGGGCGAACAGCCTGCGTGTGAGATTCATGGTGTGCCTCCTTGAACTGAATATGAAGGTAACGAAAGCGAACGCAATGCGGATTCAGGGACTACCACTAAGCCCCCACTAAGCCCCACCCCTGCCGCAGCGCCGACAACCCGCCCCCCGGCATGGCGAGCGGCTCTGACTAAACTCGATGAAAGTTTTGCCCCGCCCGGACGACCAACAGCCCGAGCATCAGGCGACAGCCGGCTCCCCGCCCGGAAGGCCATTCTCCAGGATCCCTGTCCATCATGAGCCGAATCACCCAGCCCCATTCCCACGACGACCCACATTACGAGATTCACAAGAGCGACGCCGAATGGCGCGAGCAGCTCGATCCCATGCAATACCAGGTGGCCCGTCACGCTGCGACCGAGCGCGCGTTCACGGGCAAGTACTGGGACCATTGGGAGCAGGGCAAGTACAACTGCGTGGGCTGCGGCACGCCGCTGTTCGAGTCGTCGACCAAGTTCGACGCCGGTTGCGGCTGGCCGAGCTACTGGCAGCCGGTCAACAGTGAAGTGATCGAGCGCGTGGCAGACCGCAGCCACAGCATGGTGCGGGTCGAGGTACGGTGCAACAAGTGCGGCTCCCACCTGGGCCATGTGTTCGAGGACGGACCCGCGCCGACCGGAGAACGGTATTGCATCAACTCGGCGGCGATAAACTTCGCGCCCGAATGAAGAAAGTCCCGCGCTCCCGCCGATTGCCGCTCTCGGGCACCAGCTTCCGTGGCGCCCCTTCGACGCCCGCGCGGGCGCCACGATGAAGCTGCTTCTCGACTTCCTGCCGATCTTCCTTTTCTTCGGTGCCTTCAAGTACGCCGAGCACCACAAGGAGTGGGCCGCGGCCTTCGCGACCCAGCATTTCGGCGGCATCGTTTCCGGCGGTGTCGTCGGCGCCTCGGAGGCGCCGGTACTGCTGGCCACCGTCGTCGTGATCGCGGCCACCCTCGCCCAGGTCGGCTACCTCGCCCTGGCCCGCAAGAAGATCGACACGATGCTGTGGGTCAGCCTGGCGCTTGTCGTGGTGTTCGGCGGAGCCACCATCTGGTTCCACAACGACACCTTCATCAAGTGGAAGCCGAGCGTTCTGTACTGGGTGATGGCCCTTGCTTTCGCCGTCAGCCAGCTGCTGTTCAACAGGAACCTGCTGCGCATGCTTCTCGGCGAGCAGCTTCAGTTGCCCGACTTCGTCTGGCGACGGCTCAACGTGGCCTGGGTCGTCTTCTTCGCGCTGATGGGCGTGATCAACCTCTGGGTTGCCTACACCTTCTCCACCGAGACCTGGGTCAGCTTCAAGGCGTTCGGCCTGATCGGGATGATGCTCGTGTTCACGCTCGGCCAGGGACTCTACCTCGGACGCTACCTGCAGGACGAGCCGGCCGCCGAGAAGCGGCCGGAGCGCCGCGGCTGATCAAAGGAACGAGGCGATGCCCGTCACTGCCCAACAACTTGAAACAGCTCTGCGTGCCGCCTTGGCGCCCGAAGCGCTGGAAGTCATCGACGACAGCCACCTCCATGCTGGGCACGCCGGCGTCCGCGAGGGCCGGCACTTCACCGTGAGAATCACCTGTTCACAGTTTGCCGGCTTGAGTCGCATCGCCCGACACCGGCTCGTGTATGATGCCGCCGGCCGCTTGATGGCCGAGGGGATTCACGCGCTGGCCATCGAGGCCCGCACCCCGGTCAGCAGTCCTGACGGCGCGCGCATTTCGAGGGATTGAACCGGTAGCGCCCACGGCGGTCATATTCGCTTCCCCTCCTGATCCCCCCTTCAAAGGCACATCGCCCACCATGAACCTGAAGTCTCCCCGTCTCCGCGCTGCCATCGCTGTTGCTTCCCTGATCCTTCTTGTCCCCGTTGCCGCCCAGGCGCAGAACGTGGCGACCGTCAATGGCAAGGCGGTGCCGAAGGCACGGGTGGATGCGCTCATCAAATCCGCCACCAAGCCCGGACAGCCCGTTCCTCCCGATCTCGAAACCCGCGCACGCGATGTGGTGGTGATGCAGGAGATCTTCGCGCAGGAGGCGGAGCGACGCGGTCTGCAGACCACGCCCGAGTACAAGGCCCAGATGGAGCTGGCCCGCAGCCGGGTGCTGCTGGACGCCCTGCGGCAGGACTTCGAGAAGAAGAACCCTGTCAGCGAAGCCGAAGCCAAGGCCGAGTACGACAAAGTCAAGGCTGAAGCCGGCAACGGCACTGAATTCCACGCTCGCCATATCCTCGTCGAGAAGGAAGACGACGCCAAGGCATTGATCGCGCAGATCAAGGGCGGCGCCAAGTTCGAGGACCTCGCGAAGAAGAGCTCCAAGGACCCTGGCTCTGCCGAGAATGGCGGCGATCTCGACTGGGCCGCACCGAGCAGCTATGTCCCTGAGTTCAGCGAGGCGATGACCAAGCTGAAGAAGGGCGAGATGACTGAAACGCCGGTGAAGACCCAGTTCGGCTATCACATCATCCGTCTGGAAGACACGCGCCAGCAGCAGTTCCCGCCCTACGAGGAAGTGAAGCCTCAGATCCAGCAGCGCCTTTCGCAGGTGAAGCTGCAGAAGTTCCAGGAGGAACTGCGGGCGAAGGCGAAGACCGACTACAAGTTCAGCAGCCAGTAAAGCGTCTTGCAGCGAGGGGCAGCGTAGAAGTTGACGCTCCCCTACTGCGGGACGAGCCGCCCCGCTTCAAGGTGCAGTTGCCTGTCGCAACGTCCCGCGATTCCCTGGTCGTGCGTCACCAGCACAAGGGTCGTGCCGGCTTCGCGGTTCAATTCGAACATCAACGCCATCACCCGCTCGCCGGTCGCGACATCAAGGCTTCCGGTCGGCTCGTCGGCAAGCAGCACCGTGGGCCTCACAACGAAGGCGCGAGCGAGCGCGACACGTTGCTGCTCTCCGCCGGACAGCAGTTTCGGGTAGTGGCCGAGGCGCTCCCCCAGGCCGACCCGTCGAAGCATCTCGATCGCGTGGTCTCGTGCGTCGACACGGCCGAGCAGTTCCAGCGGAAGCATCACGTTCTCCAGCGCCGTGAGGTGCCCGAGAAGCTGAAAGCTCTGGAACACGAAGCCCAGCGTGTGCGCGCGCACCGCGGCCCGCGCATCCTCGTCAAGGGCGAAGAGATCGTGGCCGGCCAGCATCACGCGGCCTGAACTCGGAACATCGAGGCCGGCGATCAGCGACAGCAAAGTGCTCTTGCCTGAGCCGGACGTGCCGACGATCGCAGCCGACTCGCGCGGCCAAAGCTCGAAACTGATCTCATGGAGAATGGTCAACACGCCGCTGGAATCCGCGACCTGCTTGCTGACGTTCTCCACGGTGACGATGGGCTGGGACATGACGGACAGGAACGACGACCTCGGAAGTTCTTCTCAAGTGCGGCGCCTGACCCGGCGCGCACTGCTGGTGCACTGTAGCGCGCTCGCTCTGAGCGGTACGCGCGCCAGCGCACATGGCCATCAGCGCCCGGCGCGAATCCTCGTCGTGGGTGACAGCCTGTCGGCCGAATACGGGCTTGCGCGTGGCAGCGGATGGGTCGCACTGCTGGAGCAGCGACTGAAGGAGCGCGACCTCCCCGCGACGGTGATCAACGCCAGCATCAGCGGCGACACCAC
>DASTGE010000479.1:0-4560 GCA_035719405.1 Burkholderiaceae bacterium | reverse complement strand
ACCAGAAGTCCTTGAATCCCAGCATGGGCCGAGTTCGGCGCTTGACGGCTCGGTGGTCCTGCTCGACGAGGTTGTTCAGATACTTCGACCGGCGCAACTCGATGGTCACGCCGCTGTCGTCGACCAGGCCATGCACGCTATCGCTGCAGATCCGAACTGCTCGCCTTGTACGGCTGCTCACCGCGCTACTTCCGCGCTTGCTCCGCGCTGTTCGACGATTGAGGTGCGACAGTCGAGGTACTTGAACAATGTCGTGGAGCAAGACCACCGGTCGGTCAAGCGCAGAGTGAGACCGATGATGGGCTTCACGACCTTCGGCACGGCTACAAGCCTCATCGCCGGGATCGAGACCATGAATATGGTCAAGAAGGGTGCAGCTTCGCTGCCCGGGAGGCCTTGCATTCTCGGCTGCGGATCACCCCTACAGCCTGGCCTCGTAATCCCGGCCACCGCGCCCACGTTCTCGCGACGGGACGGGGTTTATCGCGACAGATCCCGGCTACATCGCGTAAGCCCATGTTGCCCATGTCGAGGCGCAACCGCCTCACCCTCCCTCACGACGGCGACGAGATCCGCGGGTGTTAATCGCCGCGATTGCCACTACTCCTCGTAGGCATCAAGCACCACGCGATAGCCCTCAGGCGTATGTGTTGACGTTGCGGCCTAGCACGCCTTCCGTCGCCAGTGCGGGCTCTTGGGGAACCGCGCCGATCAGCGCTAGGGCACCCGCGGCTTGCGTGTCGATCGCCTTCTTGAGCACCAGGATGTTCACCGCGTCGGCCGTGCCGCTCTGCGCGGCAAGGGTGGCGGCGTTAACGCTGGAGGAATTGGTGATGTCCATGATGACCTCTTCGTTCAGGCCGACGCCGACCTTGAGTGCAATCTTCACACGACAAGCAAAAGTCGGCTCGCAGCAGCGAGCTCGTGAATGAGCGAGAAGTCATAGGCCATGCCGATGCACAAATGAGTGGCGAGTGCACACGGCGGCACCAGCCAGCGGTTGAAAAGCGGCCCGGCGACAGTTCGCTCCTTGGCTAGCCACCCGTGTTGCGCGGCCCGGCTGGGTCGGTCCCCGTCGATCACGGCAGACATCGAGATCATCCTGTAGCGTTTGTGATACCGAACAATGTCGAGCGGCGCACTGTAGCCACCGCTGAATGAATCCACCAGCAGGGCCCACGTCTATCCCACATTCATGCTGCCGTCATTGGGTCTGGAGGGAATAGAACGAGCCGGCGCGGAGTCATGCATATCAACTGCCGGCTGCCGGCAGGCCTTTCGAACCTTCTTTACTACGGCCCTCGATGAAAAGCTTTCGAATCGCGTTGCATGCGCTCATCCTATTCGCCGCCACATCCGCCGCGGCTGTCGACGGCAACGCAGAGGCCGGCCTTGCGCTGTACCAGGCGCGCTGCGCGGCTTGCCATTCGATCGAATTCAACGGCGCAGGCCCGGCGCACCGCGGCGTCTTCGGTCGCCAGGCCGGAATGGCGAAAGGCTTTGCCTACTCGGAGGCCCTCAAGCACTCGGGCCTTGTGTGGGACGAAGTCACCCTGAACCGCTGGCTCGAGAACCCGGAGCGGACCGTGCCTGGGCAGCGCATGGGCATCAACGTGCCCGACGAGCAAGATCGGGCCGACCTGATCGCGTACCTCAGGAAGTACGCGGCCGCCCGATGATTTCCCGTCCCGTTGCAAGGGAATAAACCGGCGCCCGGCCGCCCGGGCATGACATGTCGACTCGATTGATCAGGAGAGCTTGCCAATGGATCGTCGCCAATTCCTCGACCTTGCCGCAGCGGGCGCCGGGGTCGTCTTTGTGTCCGGCCTCGCCGGCTGCGCGAGCGCCCGGCCGGGTCAGGATTTCTACTTTGTGCAAATGTCAGACACCCACTGGGGTTACCGCGGGCCGGCCAATCCCGATGCGCACGTGACCCTGCGCAAGGCCATCGCCGCGGTGAACGCGCTGCTGGACCCGCCCGATTTCATCGTCTTCACCGGCGACCTCACGCACACCACTGACGACCCCGTCGAACGCCGCCGGCGGCTCGCCGAGTTCAAGTCGCTCGTCGGTGAACTCAAGGTGAGGAACGTCCGCTTTATCGCCGGCGAGCATGATGCGTCGCTCGACGGGGGCGCGGCTTTCAAGGAGTTCTTCGGCGACACCTACTATGCCTTCGATCACAAGGGCATTCACTTCGTCGTGCTCGACAACGTGTCCGACCCTGGCGCGAAGATTGGCGACGAGCAACTGGGCTGGCTTCGCGCCGACCTGAGCAGGCTGGAGCGCGAGGCGCCCATCGTCGTGCTGACCCATCGCCCGCTGTTCGACCTGGCGCCAAAGTGGGATTGGGCCACGCGCGACGGCGCGCAGGCGATCGATCTGCTGATGCCGCATGCCAACGTCACCGTCTTCTACGGCCATATCCACCAGGAGCACCACAAAATGACGTCGCACATCGCGCACCACTCAGCCAAGTCGCTCATGTTCCCCCTTCCGGCACCCGGTTCCCAACCCGAGCGCACGCCGCTGCCGTGGGACGAAAACGCCCCGTACAAGGGCCTGGGCTTTCGCGAGGTCGGAGTCGGACAAGCGGGCAAGGACATGAACGTCGCCGAGTTTCCGGTAGTGCGCGCATGAAGCGCCCAACGCGGAGTGCTCTGTTGCCGCCCGGGCCGTCGTCATGCGCTGCCGGCCGCCGACGCGCAATTGCCCTGGGGGTCGCCCTCGGCGCCACGGCCCTGATCGGCCGCGCTGCGGAGCAGGCCGAGCCCCGGGTCGTCAGGATCGTTGCCCGGCGGTTCCGCTATGAGCCGGCCGAGGTGGTGTTGAGGGCCGGCGAAGCGGTGGTGATCGAAGTGCAGTCGCTCGACTTCATGCATGGCATGAACATCCCTGACTTACATCTGCGCTTCGACCTTCCGCCCGGCCAGGTCACCCGGTTTCGGCTCCAGCCGATGCAGCCCGGCAGCATCGATTTCGTCTGCGACAACTTCTGCGGCGAGGGGCATGAAGAGATGCATGGCCGTTTCATCGTTCGCGCCTAGGAGACCGGGTGTTGAGCGCGAGCCAGGATTTCGAGAAGCGCGTCCTGCCGCACCTGGATGCGGCATACAACCTCGCACGCTGGCTGCTGCGCGACGACTTCTCAGCGGAAGACGCAGTGCAGGAGGCGTCGATCCGCGCCTTTCGCCACCTGAGCAGCTTGCGCGGCGCTGATGCACGGCCCTGGCTGCTCGGCATTCTGCGCAACACCTGCTTTTCGATGCTGGAGCGCCAGCGCTCACGGCCCGACGTGGTGGAGTTCGACGAAGCGTCGTTCATGGCCGCCGCGACGGCAGCGCCGGGGAGCGACCCCGCCGCCATTGCGCAGGGGCATCGCCTGCGCCAGCAGGTCGATGCCGCCTTGCGCGCGCTCTCGCCACCGCTGCGTGAGGTCATCGTGTTGCGCGAGTTCGAGGAATTGGAGTATGCGCAAATCGCTGCCATCGTTGGCGTGCCGATCGGGACTGTGATGTCCCGTCTATCCCGGGCAAGAGAGAGGCTGCGCATGGCGCTGGGCGGAATGATGCAGGGGGACGTGAAATGAACGAAGACGACCCGGACCTGTCGCGCCTGCTGCGCGCACATGCCACCCGGCATCGCGCCTCGGGCAATCTGCGGGCGCATGTTCGCACCCAGATCGCGCTGGCCGATGCGGCCCAGGGCGCAGGCACGCTTCGAAGCGTCGGCGGCCGATGGTGGTCGAGGTTGACGCGGTTGACCGCGGCGCGCTGGCCTTTGTCGGTGGCGGCCTTCATTGCAGGCATGCTCTGCATGGGCTTGCTGTTGCCGGTCTTGCAGCGGATCGACCGCGACGATCCCCTGGAGGGCGAACTCGTGGCCGACCATGTCCGCGCGCTGAAGACGGGAGCGCTGGTGCAGGTGGCGTCTACCGACAGGCACACCATCAAGCCCTGGTTTCAGGGTCGTATCGACTATGCGCCCCGGGTATTTGACCTGTCGGCAGATGGGTTCCCGCTGCTGGGCGGGCGCGTAGAGGCTGTGCGAGGGATGCCGGCGGCAACTATTGTCTACGCTAGGCGTCGACACATCATCGACGTATTCATCGTACCCGGTGCGGCTGGCGAAGCGCCGCTCATCGAGAACTGGCGCGGCTTCACGATCGTGCGTTGGACGGACGGTGTACTTACATACTGGGCAGTGTCTGACGCCGATCGCAGCGAGATAGGGGCGTTTCTCGAGTCCTGGAAAGCGGCACTGGCAAAGAGCGAGTGACCAGCCGCTCAGTCGCCAGGGCTGGCCGAAGGGCCGAAGACGGCGTGGGTCTCCGAAAGACGACAGCGGCGCGATTCATTGACACCAATCCATGACACCAATAGCAGCTCTTACCGCGGCTGCTGTTGAGTTCCGCGAACCTTGCTAATGGCGTCCACGAACCGTGCTAGCGCAGCGAAAAGGGCTCTGTCGCATTAAGCGGGAACACCGGAGTTCGACACCATCGCCCATAAGTGGTTGATCTGTATAGGTCACGCCTTTCAGCGTGCCACTACAACAGGC
>DASTGE010000478.1:0-2179 GCA_035719405.1 Burkholderiaceae bacterium | reverse complement strand
GACGGCGCGGCCATCGACACGCCTTACGAACGAGGCGCTCGTCGTGCTCCAGTCAGGGGTGCCCGCCGCTAGGCGATGCTCTGCAGCCGGTCGTCGACTCGGTTATCAGCGGTGAACCGTTGACGAGAAGAAGCTCCTGACGTCTATACGCTCCGCGACGTCCGCGCGCTTTGCGGCCTGTATGCGCTTGTAAATTTCCTCGCGGTGCACAGCGACCTCCTTCGGCGCACTGATGCCAAGCCTGGCTTCCATTCACGCCCAGAACTGTGACGCTTACGTCGTCACCAACCATGAGGCTCTGGCCTGTCCGCCTCGTGAGAATTAGCACTGCCCCACTCCTGATCGGTAAATCCCACGAACGCGCGCACGATATGGCGCTCTGCCGCCGGACTCAAGTCCCTGCAGGACAAGACCTACAAGCAACTAAAGATGCGCAGGCGAAAGCAACAGTGCGCTTCAGACTGCTGGTGTGCGGCCTTCAAGCGAGGCGGGAATCGTCAGCCATGCAGCATTCAGCGGGAATTCAACGGGGGGCTGTAGCCTTGTTCCCATGCCCACTGAGTCACAGTTGCACGATTCCGAGCTGCGGCTCCGAATCCAAAAGCAGATCGAGAGCGGCAAGCTGCCGTGTTTTATACCGAGGAGTCGTATAGGCGCTGGCTATGGCGGGAACGTATGCGTCGGATGCGATCAGCCGATAGCGAAGAAGCACATCGAATACGAAGTCCGTGATGATCGCACCGGCAGACAGTTGAATTTTCACTTCGGGTGCTATGTCCTTTGGCAGATAGAGTGCACAAGCGCGGCTCACGCCCGCGATCAAGTTTCGCAGCACCGCACTACAGTTGCCACGAGCCACAGTAGTAACCAGTGCATTGCACTCGGAGCGGCGCGGTGGGCATGGCCCTGGCGCGCACGGATGATTGTCGTGCCCAGGGTTAGGCCGGGCGAATCATCAGGAATGACGCACGACGCTTTAAAACCTCCGGTGAACATTGCACCCGTTGCGCGTAAATTCTGTCGGGCACACCAGACGCGTGGTTGAAAAAACCATATACGCGGGCCCGCCACGCTGGCCGTCCACGCGCGCGGTACTGACCATGCGAAGAACGAGGCGGGCTCTCGTGATCGCGACGCAATACGTAGTTGCTAGTGCGACCACGTGGGCTCTCGTCTTTCTACTTTTCCGAAGTTAAAGGGCAAAGGCGCCAACGCGGGTCTCTGGCTCCGCCGCTCATCGCTTGTAGCCAATCCTCGACTCCGTCAATGGCAGCGCAAGCGCGCGTGGCGACTCGCATCGCGACACTCATCTCCCGAGCCATGCGGGCCGGCCAGCCAGCATCCTCGGCGACGTTGAGCAGCGCGAGCGCGCACATTAACTCCTGTAGCGATACGGCGAGATCGCGCCGGATTGCCTCGCGGCTGTCTGTGGGTGGTCGACGCTGTGTCAGCTCAATGATCTCGCCCATAACGCCCTCCCGAATCGTTGGATGTTGGTTTCAGCGGCCAACATTCTCGCCGGCCGATCGGTCCCTCATAAACAGACTGCGGAATTTTATTTTTCGCCCGCCGTCAGAGACTTGGGCGCGGGCGGGACAATTTCGGAGCCCCATGGGTGTTTCGAGCGTACGATTGGCTGCCCTTGCGATCTCCTGTGAGGTCGTGGTGGAAGTCGTCGCCCGCTCCGGTGACAGCCAGGGCGGGCGGCGCTGCAGGTCAAGACGAACGGGCTTCTGTCGACGGGGTTTTAGCTCACAGCGTCCTGCAGGCGCTCGCCCATCTGCTCGAGCACGGCTGCATAGAAGTACACCGCACCGTCGACCGCCACCGGCGAGTATCCACGGCGGTGCGGGGACGCAAGTCGCGATTGCGACACTGAGAAACGAAGAAGCCATCTAGTTCGCGGAATCGGTGCCACACGCAGCGGGGCAGAAATAGCAGTGCGAGGACGTCGCGATCTCTCATCATAGGAGTGCCTCGTCAGTGACTTGTGGTGGATACGGTGCGGCGTCGGCGTGTTCAGCGAGTCTCTCGTAGCTGACGGCCAGTAGTCGGAGCTGTTCGGCAACTCCTGCGTCCTTCATCTTGGGGACGAGAAGGCGGAGCTCGTTCGCCATTTCTCGGTAGCGTTCAGACTGGCCGTCCGTGTCCACACAGCTCACCCCCAGGCCAAGAACAT
>DASTGE010000477.1:0-9094 GCA_035719405.1 Burkholderiaceae bacterium | reverse complement strand
CCTTGGAGTGCGTCGTGGGACGAAACGGGTGCAGCGGCCAGGTCAACACGAACCGCCTCACTCGATGACCTCCCGAAGGAGCTTCAAGAACGCATCATTGAAAATCTGCGGGCGTCCCGGGGAGGCGAGTATCTGGCGTTCTCCCACATGAACGCATTGTCGGCATCAGGCAAGAGCTTTCAGGAACTCATCCGAAATGACGAAGGCTTGCGCTATGGGGAGCTGCAACGAAAGGCGATGGAAGCCGCCGGTTGCATGGATCAAATCAGGCTGGGACAGGAATGGCATGAAAATGACGCCAATCTTGTCAGGATGATGCCTTTCCTGCCTCGCGCACATCAAGAACAGATTTTCCGGAAATTCATGCGATCGACGGCCTGGTCCTGGCAGGCTTGGCGCGATTGTTGGAGTTCGATTTCCAAGGCGCAAGATCTGTTGAGCAAGCGCAAGCTCGGGCGCCTCATCAGGTCGTTCATTCAAAATCGGGGCTATTCGACTCACATTGCGATTTGCAGCGAGTTGAAGGATCCAAAGGCCCACTTCACAAAGACGCAGCTGCAAGATCTGGTAAATGGAGTATGCACGATTCCCGAACCGCGAAAACGTGCGTCCAGGCTTTCAGGTATGGGTGGCGTCCTGACCCTTCTGGACGATGAGCAGCGCGGTCTGATTCTCGATGCCGCGACCTCGCTTGACACCGAAGTTCAAAGGCAACATGCCCTCGGCGGGCTGACAGCCGGGATCGGTCACCTGAACGAGCAGCAATACCAGCGGATGATCGCTGCCGTGATGACCATGTCGCCCGGTCGGAGGAACAAAAGCTTGCACGCCATGGCAAAACACCTGGATCAGCTGGACGATGCCCGACGCGATCACCTCCTCTCCGCCGTGAATGGGATTCAGCACCTGGGCGAGCGGGACCGTTCGCTCGCCCAACTCGCAGGCGCTCTCCCGCGGCTGAATCCCGAGCAATGCATCATGGTGTTCGACGCCGTACTGCGGCCCGTTGCGTGGCAGCGAGACATTGGCCGGCTACACGACCTCTGCAGCGGGCTGGGAGTGCTGAACAACGATCGACGAAGCCTGCTTTTCAACGCGGTGCTGGCCCTGCCCCCCGCCAATCCTTCCACGCCTTTCGTCGTCGCGGAACTTGCGGGCCAGATTGCTCATCTCAGCCCCGCTCAGGTCGATTTGGTGAACGAGATGGCGGCCAGCAGCGGAATCGGGCTGACCATGCTGATTCGCGGGAGGTCAGTGGCCCGCGGGGAGCAACGCCGGCACATTGACAGTAAGAACATCGTCGAGACGGCGCTGACGCGTAATCAGGCGGACTGGATACACGGTTTGAGCCAAGTCACGGAACTGCTGAACGATGAAGAGTGTCGCCGCTGCGCCGAAGCGGCGCTCGCTCTCGGCGTGGAGCCACTGAAGGCCGACGCCGTGGCGGCAGCCGGGCAGGCGCTGCATCGGCTGCCCGAGCCACTGCGCGAGACGCTGATTCAAGCAGCGGAAAGTATGGCGGATCCAAAGAACAAGGTCGAAGCGGTCGTCGGCCTGAGCCGAGGGATGGCTCATCTCAGTCCCCGGCAATGCGAGCGCCTGTTCGAGGTGGGTCGCAGTGCGAGTCCAAACGGCCGATTCGATCATCACAACATTCGCGCCTTGGAGGCACTTGTCACGGCCGAATGGCCGTGGAGCGCGCGGTGGGATCGGCCACATCCTCCGCAGCGTCAGCCCAACCCTGACCAGGTCTCTCGCGCGCCGGAGACTGTCTAAGACCAAACTCCTTGACACCAGATTCCTTGACTATTGAACTCGTCGCGATCGAGTCAAGTTGGCCCATTTTCTGGATGCCCGCGTGGGCGGGCATGACGGGACTGGCGACAACTCTTGACCTACTCCTAACTTTGACTCGACCGAGATGCGCTGCCTCCGCGAGCCGGGCCGGGCGGGCGAAGAAGCAAAGGCAGGCAGGGCAAGCTGTCGCCAAGCAATCCCCAATTGCACAGAGAGGGTCGCAGTCGAACTCCCTGCGACAATGCGTCGCCGCCCGGCTTTCGCCTCTCGGGCCAGTCCATCAACAACCCAAATAATGGAAAGGGAGAAAATCGGATGAACGCGCTGATCGCGATCCTCAAAGTGACCGTCATCATCGTGCTCACTGCCTCGCTCGCCGAAGCGCTGGTGCTGTCATTGCGCAGCCACTGGCGAGGCTTCGACTGGAAAGCCGCCGCCGTCTCTGTGACGGACCTCCTCGTACGCGAATATCTGTTGCGCTGGCTGCTGCCGCTCGCATTCTGGTTTGACATCATGGGCTGGTTCTGGCAGCACCGGCTGTGGACTGCGCCAATGAACCATTGGAGCGGATGGGTGGCGTGCTTCATCGGCCAGGAGTTCTGCTACTACTGGTACCACCGCGCCGCCCATCGGGTGCGCTGGTTCTGGTGCACGCACGCCGTTCACCATACGCCGAATCAGCTCAACCTGTCCGCCGCTTACCGCTTCGGCTGGACGGGCAAGCTGACCGGCACGCTGCTGTTCTTCATGCTGGCCCCCCTCTTCGGCCTGCCACCCCGCATCGTGATGATGCTGCTGTCGCTGAACCTGTTGTACCAATTCTGGATTCACGCGGCATGGATCCCGAGGCTGGGTCCGCTCGAATGGATCCTCAACACACCCTCGGCGCACCGCGTGCATCATGCCGCCAACCTCGAATACCTCGACGGCAACTACGGCGGTGTGCTGATCGTGTTCGACCGCCTGTTCGGCACCTACATCCCAGAACGCGCCGACGTGCGCTGCCGCTATGGGCTCATCAAGCCGGTGACAACCAACAACCTGCTGACGATCGAGTTCGGCCAATGGCGGGCATTGTGGCGCGACCTGCGCTCCGCACGCTCGCCGCGCGAGGGATGCGGATACCTGTTCAAGCCGCCCGGATGGCGACCGGACGGTCAGGGCGAAACGACCGAGGACTTGCGCCGGCGCGCGGCAATCGGGCTCGACGCACCGAGCGCGCAGTCGGGGCTTTGCGTGGAGCCGACAGCTCAAGGTTGAGGTCCGCGCGTTCGAGTGGGCTCATCCATGGCTGCACCGCGGAGTGCGGAAGGGCTCGCCGCAAGGCGGCGCTTCACCGTTCAGGAGATTCCGGCGCGCGTCGCCGATGCTTTCGTCCCGGGTCGATCACGTGCTCCAACCTGCGCAGCAGCTTGAGAATCACGAAGCCCAGCATCGCCGTGGCCAGCGCCGTCAGCTCGCGCCCCATCCCGGCCGCCACGCCGATGGCGGCGGTCGCCCAGATGCTTGCCGCCGTCGTGAGGCCACGAACCTGACGCCCCGGCCGTTCGCGCTTGAGAATCGCGCCTGCACCCAGGAAGCCAATGCCGGACACGACACCCTGCACCACCCGCGTCAAGTTGTCCGGACCCACGCCTGCCTGTTCCGGCGCGAGCACGAGCAGGGCGGCGCCGAGCGCCACAAGCATGTGGGTTCGCAGCCCTGCAGGCGCTTCATGCCGCTCGCGCTCGTAACCCAGCACAGCCGCCAGCAGCACGGCCATGAGCAGCCGCACGATCACGGTGACTGCGCTCTCGATATCGCCGATGTCGCCGAACTCACGCGCCAATGCCCGGCCGGCTTCTGACCAGATGCCATCCACGCACACCGCGGAGCAGGTGCCGTGCCCAGCACCATCCGATCGTGCGCCCTGCCCTGGGATAATCCACGAATGACCCGCCCCGTCCGTTCACAGTACGAAGACTTCATGCGCCATGTGTTCGAACACGGTACGCCCAAGCGGGACCGTACGGGCACGGGCACGCGCAGCGTCTTCGGCTATCAGATGCGCTTCGACCTGGCCGAAGGCTTCCCGCTGGTCACGACGAAAAAGGTCCACCTCAGGTCCATCATCCTCGAATTGCTGTGGTTCTTGCGGGGCGACAGCAACGTGCGCTGGCTGCAGGAGCGCGGCGTGACGATCTGGGACGAATGGGCCGACGCCAAGGGCGAGTTGGGCCCGGTGTATGGCGTGCAATGGCGTTCGTGGCCCACTCCGGACGCGCGCCATATCGACCAGATCGCCGAAGTCGTCCGGCAACTGAAGACCGACCCCGACTCGCGTCGCATCATCGTCAGTGCCTGGAACGTTGCCGATCTGCCCCGGATGGCATTGGCCCCATGCCATGCCCTCTTCCAGTTTTACGTGGCCGACGGCCGCCTGAGCTGCCAGCTCTACCAGCGCAGCGCAGACATCTTCCTCGGGGTGCCGTTCAACATCGCCGGCTACGCATTGCTCACGCACATGCTGGCGCAGCAGTGTGACCTCACGCCCGGCGATTTCATCTGGACGGGCGGCGATTGCCATATCTACGACAACCACGTCGAGCAGGTGAGCACGCAACTCGGGCGCACGCCCTATCCATATCCCATGCTCCGCATCAAGCGCTGCCCGGCGTCGATCTTCGAATACGAATACGAGGACTTCGAAGTCCTGGAATACCAATGCCATCCGGCCATCAAGGCCCCGGTGGCGGTATGAAGCTCGTGCTCATCGCATCGGTCGCCCGCGACAGGGCGATCGGCAAGGGCAATGAACTCTTGTGGCGTGACCCCGAAGACTTGAAGCACTTTCGCACCGTCACCATGGGCTGCCCGGTATTGATGGGCCGCAGGACCTGGGAGTCGTTGCCGGAGCGCTTCAGGCCCCTGCCCGGCCGCCGCAACATCGTTCTCACCCGTGATAAGGGCTGGCGCCCGGAAGGCGCGGAGACTGCGGCTTCGCTCGACGAGGCCCTGGCTGGCGTGTCAGACGCACCGAAGGCATTCGTCATCGGCGGCGGCCAACTGTATGCGCAGGCGCTGCCTCGCGCCGACGAACTGGTGCTGACTGAGATCGACGCGCAATTCGAAGGCGCCGACACATTCTTTCCGGAGTACCGCGGCATGTTCGACGAGACGGGGCGTGACGCCCGCGTCACTGCCGAAGGGATACGCTACGATTTCGTCACCTACATTCACAAGCTCCGCAATTCCTGAAGGAGGGATTCGATGTCCGGCGCAGGCTTTCACGTGCACGGTCCGCATGACCATGAGCTCGAACACGCTGCCCATCATGGGAGCAAGGACAGTTTCGCCGGAATGATTGCGGTGATGACCGCGATTCTCGCGACCATCGGCGCGCTGTTCGCGTACATGGGCGGCGCGACGCAGGCCAATGCGGCGCTGTTCAAGAACAACGCCGCGATCAAGAAGACCGAGGCCTCGAACCAGTGGAACTACTACCAGGCCAAGAGCAGCAAGCAGAACCTGGCCGAGCTTGCCATGGCGCTGGTCGCTGATGACCGCAAGCCCCAATATCAGGCCGAGGCGGATCGCTACAAGAAGGAAAAGGCCGAGATCAAGGGCGTGGCCGACAAGCTCGAGGCCGAGTCCAAGGACTGGGATGAGCGGTCAGAGGCGCAGATGCACCTGCATCATCGGTGGGCTCAGGCAACCACCGCATTGCAGATCTCGATCGCACTTGCCGCCATTGCGCTGCTGGCCCGGCGCAAATGGCTGGAATGGGCCATGTTTGGTGTTGCAGGGGTGGGGGTGCTGCTAGGAATCGCGGCAATGCTGCACTGGTGATCCCGGAGGCTCTGCAACGGTCACCGTTCTCTCATCAGGTAATTTGCGACGTCGAGGATCCGTGGCACATCGATCTTGAGCATCCAGATGGGTTGCTGCAGTGCCCGGGCCGCTCCCGCCGCAGCGATTTCCGCAAGCAGATCGCGTGGCTGTAGTCTCTCACGCGCCCTCGAAGCGAACTCCTCATCGAAAACTGACATCGATGTCCAGTAGTTGGGCGGAGACCACCACGCTTTCAGCCAAGCCATCGTAAACGGTGGCGGCGTCACTTCGGCCAACAGACTTTGAAGTCCGACATTCCCGAGCGTCTGACGCAGATCCAGCCCGACACGTTCGATTTGCGATCGAAGGGCTGCTGACAATTCGCGACCGGCCAGCTTATGGCGAATCTTTGAGGCGGAAGGGGCTTTGGAGAAGGCGCCATCGGGCGCGAGCACCGGAGGACCTTCTGACCAACCGTCGATCACAATGGCCTCCTCTGGCTGTCCTTCCGGGTGAGCCTCGGTCCAAAGATGGTCAACGCCTTCCGCCTCCACGAAGCTCGCCGCCTCCCCCTTTTCAAGCCGTCCAAGGTGAAGCATCCAGGAGATGCCGGCATATTCCCTGCAGTTGCCAACGCCGTAGGCGATGGCAGCCGCGATACCGTGGATGGCGCGTCTCGCCACATCGTTGCCGCGCACTTTCTTGTCCCGGTCAAGCTTCTCGGCCAGGGCCCTCGTGGCCTTTATGCGCCAACGATTGCGACCCTCTGTGGCGTCCACATCGCACGCGACGTTGCCGCGTCCGTACGGCAGCCGCTGGCGTGTCTCATTCAACGTCTCGTTGGCAACGCGCAGTCGGTGCACGTCCTTCAAGTCCACGGTGCGTCCAACTGAGGCCCGGGCGGCCAGGTACGCCGCCAATGCAAGATCCTCCCTCGGCAATGGCGGGTCAGATCGCAGTGGACGCGCAGACTCGCCGAGACTGGAGCGCCGCCTGCTTTCGCACCCCCAAGTGCTTGCATGCCGCCGGGCGGCCGGTGAAGACGGTGCGCAATCCGGGGCCACGCCTTGAGGGTCTGTCGTACCGGCAGCATCACGCCAGGTTCTGGAGGAAGTTGGGAATATATGCACGGGCGGTCCGTGAGACGAGTGGAACCGCTATTGTGGGCAGTCAAGGTGCCGCCGCCGGCGGATGATACGAACTGACGCGTTGGCTGGCGAAGCAATCAGTTTTTATCGAAATCGTCTCGCTCACTCGTCCAATCCCAACTCCTGGATCTTGCGCGTAATCGTGTTGCGCCCAATGCCCAGCTTCTGGGCCGCCTCGATGCGACGCCCTCGTGTAATGTCCAATGCGGTGTGAATGAGCTGACCTTCGAATTTGCGGGTCAGCGTGTCCCATACCTCGGGCACGCCTGATTCCAAAAGGCTGCGCGCTTCGCGTTCCAGGTCAACAAGCCAATGGCCGCTCGAAGTGAGCGTCTGCGGGATGGGGCCCGGCGTGGGCGACGACGCGCTTGCGGGGAGCACCGAAGCCAGCGGTGCAACAGCCGGCGACGAAGTCTCGGGCACGGGCAAGGGCAAGGGCGCCGGAGGCTGAGGCACTTCAATTCCAGGCACGACTTGGAGAAACTCCGGCGGCAGGTCCTTGGCCTCCACCACCTGAGCGGGCGCCATGACTGTCAGCCAATGGCAGACGTTCTCCAGTTGCCTCACGTTGCCCGGGAATTCGAAAGACATCAGCCGCTCGAGCGCCGAATCGGTCAGGCGCTTGGCCTCCACACCCAGCTCCTTGGCGCTCTTCTGCATGAAGAAGCGGGCGAGCGAAGGAATGTCCTCGCGCCGCTCCCGCAATGCGGGCAGGCGAAGCCGGATCACGTTCAGGCGGTGAAAAAGATCCTCCCGGAACACACCCTGTCGCACACGCTCCTCCAGGTTCTGGTGAGTCGCGGCGATCACGCGCACATTGGTCTTCAGCGGCTGGTGGCCGCCCACACGATAGAACTGGCCGTCCGACAGCACGCGCAGAAGCCGCGTTTGCAAATCGAACGGCATGTCACCGATCTCATCGAGAAACAGCGTCCCGCCGTCGGCCTGCTCGAAGCGGCCGCGCCGCATCGTCTGGGCGCCGGTAAAGGCGCCCCGTTCATGACCGAACAGCTCTGATTCAAGGAGGTCCTTTGGAATCGCCGCAGTATTGATTGCCACGAACGGACCATTGCCGCGCGGGCTGTGCTTGTGGAGCGCCCGCGCCACCAGTTCCTTGCCCGATCCGCTCTCGCCGGTGATGAGCACGGTGACGTTGCTTTGCGAAAGCCTTCCGATTGCACGAAACACGTCCTGCATCGCGGGGGCCTGGCCGATCATTTCGGGCACCTCCGCAACGCTTGTGTCCCGCACCTCCTCGCGCAGACTCTCTTCCACGGCACGCCGGATCAGTTCCACCGCCTTGGTCACGTCGAAAGGCTTGGGGAGATATTCGAATGCGCCCCCTTGAAAGGCCGACACGGCGCTGTCGAGGTCGGAGAAGGCCGTCATGATGATGACCGGCAGCCCCGGCAGACGCCCCTTCACCTTGGCCAGCAGGTCGATGCCCGAGCCGCCCGGCATTCGGATGTCGCTCACCAGCACCTGGGGCTCGTCGTCGTCCAGCGCGCTCAGCACCTCGCGAGGGTTGGAGAAGCTGCGTACCGCGAACTGTTCGCGCGCCAGTGCCTTCTCGAGCACGAAGCGGATGGATTGGTCGTCGTCAACGATCCAGATCGGTTTCATCGGGGCGCGAGGTCCTTTGTCTCACAGCCCCGTCGGCGCTTCAACTGAATGAAAGGCCGTCAGGGCAGCGGAATGATGATCTTGAACACGGTGCGTCCAGGCTCGCTCTCGCATTCGATCGTGCCCTGGTGTTGCTGCACGAAGGTCTGCGCCAGCGTCAGTCCCAGACCCGATCCGCCCTCGCGTCCTGAAACCAAGGGATAGAAGATGCGATCGCGGATCGATTCCGGAATGCCCGGCCCGTTGTCCTGAATATGCAATTCCAGTGCCAATCGCCAGCGTTGTTTGCCCAGCGTCACCTGGCGTGCGATGCGCGTTCTCAGCGTGAGTCTGGCGTCGCCAGCGGCCATGCGCTCGGCGAGCGCCTGCGCCGCGTTGTGGGCCATGTTGAGCACGGCCTGAATCAGCTGCTCGCGGTCCCCGCGGAACTCGGGTATCGAGGTGTCATAGTCGCGTACGACCATCAGGCCGCGAGGGAACTCAGCGATGATGAGTGAGCGTACCCGTTCGCACACCTCGTGGATGTTGACGTCGCCCACGACGTGCGGCCGGCGGTGCGGCGCAAGCAGGCGATCGACGAGGGCCTGCAAACGGTCGGCCTCCTGCACGATCACCTGGGTGTATTCGGTGAGTTCGCGCGACTCCAGTTCCATCGCCAGCAATTGCGCCGCACCTCTGATGCCGCCGAGCGGGTTCTTGATCTCGTGGGCCAGATT
>DASTGE010000476.1:0-13006 GCA_035719405.1 Burkholderiaceae bacterium | reverse complement strand
GCGGCAGACGGCGAGATGCGACTGCTCATGCGCTGCTCAATTGTGACGGTGAATGAAATCGGTGGCGGCCGCAATCACCCGCTCGGGCTGGTCGCGATGCCCCGAATGGCCGCAGTCGGGCAGTTCGAGCAATCTGGTCTGTGGAAGGACTCTCTTGATGCCGTGGATTTGTTTCAGCGTTCCGTATTCGTCGTCCAATCCCTGCATCGCGAGCAGAGGGCAGCGGATCGAAGGCAGTTCGGACTCGGTCGACCAGTCCCGGAATGCAGGATGCAGCCAGATGCGGTTCCAGCGCCAGAACACCGCGTCAGCCTCGGCGTGGTACTTCGCGAAGCGCCGGGGCATGTCGGTCTCGAGGTAGGCGATGCGTGCCTTGTCGATGCTCTGAACCGTCAACTCCTCGACGACGATGTGAGGCGCGAGGACGATGGCGCCAGCCACACGCTCGGGATGGTGGGCGGCGTGGAGCAGGGCGATCGAGCCCCCATCGCTGTGGCCAAACAGCCAATAGGGCACGTCGACGCAAAGGGCCTGCATCAGTGCGGGAAGCCCTTCCCACGCTTCCCGATGCATGTAGTCGGGCAGAAAGTCGTCTTGGGATGCGCTGGGCGTGGACTGACCATAGCCGGGGCGCGAATAGACCAGGCCACGGCAGTCAGCGGCCTCACACAGGCGCTGAGGGAAGTCCTTCCACATCGAGCGTGAGCCCAGACCCTCGTGCAGGAACACGAGCAGCGGTGCGTGGGGACGCCTGCTTCCGATCCACTCGTGTTCAATGCGCGCGGGCTGGCCGCGCCATTCGATGTCGATGAATCCGACACTCATCGCGCCGCTGCCTCGCGCTCACGCAGCTTGAATCGCTGGATCTTGCCTGTGGCCGTCTTGGGCAATTCGCTCACGAATTCGACGGAACGTGGGTATTTGTACGGCGCGAGCCGTTCCTTCACGAAGGCCTTGATGCCTGCCTCGTCGATCGACTGTCCTGGCTTGAGCACGACAAAGGCCTTCGTCTTGGTCAGCCCGTCGGCATCGGGGACGCCGATGACCGCGGCCTCCAGCACCGCAGGATGCTGCACCAGTGTGGCCTCGACCTCGAACGGCGAGACGTAGATGCCGCTGACCTTGAGCATGTCGTCGCTGCGGCCCGAATAGGTGAAGGTGCCGTCGGCATTGCGCACGTACTTGTCGCCGCTCCGGGTCCATGCGCCGAGGAAGGTCTCGCGCGACTTCTCGCGGCTGCACCAATACATCAACGCCGAGCTGGGGCCGCTCACATAGAGGTCGCCGGGCTCACCGTCGGGGACCGGGCGTCCGTCCTCGTCGTGCAACTCGATCTCGTAGCCGGGCACCGGCCGGCCAGTGGTGCCATAGTGCACCTGCCCGGGACGATTGGACAGGTACACATGCAGCATCTCGGTCGACCCGATGCCGTCGATGATCTCGACGCCGAAGTGCTCAGTGAAGCGGCGCCCGATATCAGCCGGAAGCGCCTCGCCCGCTGACGATGCGAGCCGAAGCGAGACCTGGTCGCGACGGGGCAATTGAGGCGACGCGAGCATCCCGGCGAAGCCTGTGGGGGCGCCGAAGAAGACGGTCGGCTGACGATCGATCCAGCGCTTGAATGTCGCTTCAGGCGTGGGCCGCTCGGCCATCAGGATAGTGGTTGCGCCGACGCTCAAAGGGAAGGTGAGGGCGTTACCGAGGCCGTAGGCGAAGTAGAGCTTGGCGGCGGAAAAGCACACGTCGCGTTCGTTGATGCCGAGGACCGGGCTGCCAAACAGCTCGGCCGTCCAATAGGGATTCGCGTGCGTGTGTACCGTGCCTTTTGGACGTCCGGTCGAGCCGGAGGAATACAGCCAGAACGCCGCCTCGTCGCAACTCGTGTCGGCGGGCGCCGGCAGCGGATCGTGTTGTTGGAGCAGCGATTCGAATTCAAGCGCACCATCGGGCAAGGCGGAGGCCGCCGGCTGCGGTCGGGAAACGATGACCGTTTTCACCTCATGGGTCGAAGGCGCTTGCGACATCGCATGCTGGAGCGCGGGCAGAAGTTCAGCCGAAACGATTGCCGCTTGCGCGCGGCTGTGCTGAAGCATGTAGGCATAGTCTTGAGCGGTCAGCAGCGTATTGACCGCGACGGGCACGATGCCTGCGTACATTGAACCGAGAAAAGCCACTGGCCAGTCGTTGCAGTCGTGCATCAGCAGCAGCACGCGTTCTTCACGCCGCACGCCGTGGGCCAGCATGACGGCCGCGAATCTGCGGATGCGCGCTTCAAGCGCGCCGTAACTCATTGCGCCGAGATCGTCGATGTAGGCCGTCTTGGCTGCCCGTTCGGCGTTGCGCTCGATGAGGTGCTGTGCGAAATTGAAGCGCGCAGCAGGCGCGCGAACCGAGGCCGGTTCGTGTTTCATCGGTCTCTCCTTGATCGAAGGAATCTGCTCAACGGCTGATCGGCTCGCCACCCGCTAAAGGGCCGCGATCACGTCGGTGCTTGCCTGCACTGCCGCACGGCGGTGGTAGAAGTTCAGCGCGCGCAGGCCGCCCAACTCCTCGCCGCCTCCCGCGCGCCCCGGTCCGCCGTGAAGCGACTGCGGCATCACGTTGCCGTGGCCCGTATGCAGCGACGCCACATCGGGCGAGATCACGTGAACACGTCCATGCGAGTCGGCCACTCCGATCGCGGCCGAAGCCAATGCACCCGAATCGCTGCCGTATAACGATGCGACGAGCGAGCCTTGGCCTCGGCGCACGAGGTTGATCCCGTGAGCGATGTCGCGGTAAGGCAGCAGGCTTGCGACCGGCCCGAAGACTTCGGTGTCGTGGATGATGTCCGCGTCGTCGGCATTGCGCGTGCCGAGCAGGGTCGGCCCGATGCAACAGGCAATTGCGGGGTCTGCATCGATCAGCGTAGGGTCTTGGCCGTCATGCAGTACGCAAGCTTGCTGCTTCAGTACTTCAATGCCTTCACGAACACCGGCCAGTTGCACGCGGCTCACGAGCGAGCCCATCCGCACCGACTCGTTGCGTGGATTGCCGACGGTGATCTTCGACAGCCGCGCCGAGATCGCCTGCGCCGCCGCGTCGTACAGCGATTCGGGCACGAACACGCGCCGGATCGCGGTGCACTTCTGGCCCGACTTCACCGTCATCTCGCGCACGACCTCCTTCACCAGCAGCTCGAACGCCGGACTGCCCGCTGCCTCGCCGGGAAGGAGCATGGCCGAATTGATGCTGTCAGCTTCGATATTGGCCCGGACCGATCGCTGTGCGACGGCAGCATGCGAGCGGATGATTGCTGCGGTGTCGGCCGAGCCTGTGAACGACACGACGTCGAAGGGCTGCAGCCTGTCGAGCAAGCCGGCCGATCCGCCGCAGACGATGGACAGTGCGCCGGGCGGCAGTACGCCGGCCTCGATCACATCCTGCACCATCCGATGCGTCAGCCATGCGGTGGCGGTCGCGGGTTTCACGATCACCGGCACGCCGGACAGCAGCGCGGGAGCGGCCTTTTCCCACAATCCCCATGAGGGAAAGTTGAAGGCATTGATGAAGAAGGCCACACCGCGCGTCGGAACCTGCACATGCTGCGACTGAAACAGCGGATCCTTGCCCAGGCGTACCGGCTCGCCGTCGAGCAGGTGGCGGCGGTCACCCAGCGATTCGCCGAGCTTGGCATAAGTCCCAAGGGTGTAGA
Source organism: Burkholderiaceae bacterium (assembly GCA_035719405.1). Classification (GTDB taxonomy): domain Bacteria; phylum Pseudomonadota; class Gammaproteobacteria; order Burkholderiales; family Burkholderiaceae_C; genus CAMLIZ01. The sequence continues at coordinate 9,312 of DASTGE010000476.1, read as the reverse complement.
TGCCGCCATCGATATCCACGGCCGAATCGTTCTTGACCGTGCCGCTGTTGGCGGTGGCGATCCCGTAATAGTCATCGCGATGGGATTGCAGCACTTTCACGATCGCCGACAGCAACCCGGCGCGCTCTAGATAGGTCAATGCACGAAGGGCGGCGCCGCCCTGTTCGCGAGCGAAGGCAAAGCCGGCGTCGAGGTCGAGGCCGGTGGAGTCGACGCGGACCAGTTGGGTGCCCAGCACGGGATCGAACAGATTCGTGCCTTCGCCCGTGCCGGGCTGCCAGCGTGCTGACAAGTAATTGGGGAGCAGGGTGGCTGTCATGCGTTGGCGGACTTGGTGAATTCGATGCGGCCTTCGGGCAGCAGGTACAGCACGAGTGCGCGACCGCTGGAAACGGTGGGGCGGTGTGCGCTGCCCGGTGGATAGACGAGCCACCCGGCAGGGCGGCCGTCAAAGCGTGCCGCCCCTTCAATGGGCATGATCAGGTCGATCTCGCCATTGGGATGCGCATGGTGAGGACCGACGATCTCGTTCATGTCGACCACATCGACGGAGAAGCCATGCAGCTCGGGGCCCGGCTTGAAGATCCGCCCATAACGGATGCCCCCGCCCTCCCGGTTGCAGAGCCAGCCTTCGGCCACGCCCGTCTGGCACGACGCCTTCAGCGTTTCATAGGTGCGGCTGCCCGGGCCGTGCTGCTCATTGAGCCAATCCTGCAGGCCGGCGTTGAGCGGGCGGGCTTGCAACTGAGTGGTCAGCTCGGCGAGCTGGCGGCGGAAGTCTTCCGGTGACATTGATCTGTGTCGCTCTTCATGCAGTATTGTGCGTAATGCAATGTAGAGCCGTGGGCGCCGTGCAGTCAAGCACGATACTGCAGTGCCGCGGGTTTACACCTAGCCGGATGCGGTGGAGGCTTGAGAGAGCGGCGGCATACTTCCTGAGACCAGCGTGGGAGTCGCGGCGAGGGCGCGGCGATGGTATGAAGGAAACTGCTTGACCAGCCTCAAAGCGTGCATTATACTGCTTGAACTGACTTTTCGGAACCGCGCATTTCTTTGCATTAACGAGGAGCGTCTGTGAGCCAACCCGACCGCGTCGACTACCGTACCGAACCCTCCCGCTATCGTCATTGGAAGCTCAAGTTCGAAGGCCCGGTTGCCACGCTCGTCGCCGACTACGACGAGAACGCCGGTCTGCGCCCGGGCTACAAGCTCAAGCTCAACAGCTATGACCTCGGGGTGGATATCGAGTTGCACGATGCGCTGAACCGCATCCGCTTCGAGCATCCTGAAGTGCGCTCGGTGATCGTGACCAGCGGCAAGGACCGCGTGTTCTGTTCAGGCGCCAATATCTTCATGCTCGGCGTGTCGAGCCATGCGTGGAAGGTCAACTTCTGCAAGTTCACCAACGAGACGCGCAATGGCATCGAGGACAGCTCGAAGCATTCGGGGCTGAAGTTCATTGCCGCGGTGAATGGCTCCTGCGCGGGCGGTGGCTATGAGCTGGCATTGGCCTGTGACGAGATCATTCTGGTGGACGACCGTTCCAGTGCGGTGAGCCTTCCTGAGGTGCCGCTGTTGGGCGTGCTGCCGGGCACGGGCGGGCTGACGCGCGTGACTGACAAGCGCAAGGTGCGTCATGACCTGGCCGACATCTTCTGCACGACCACTGAGGGCGTACGCGGCCAGCGGGCCAAGGATTGGCGGCTGGTGGATGCGATTGCAAAGCCGGCGGTGTTTGGAAAGACGGTGCAGGAGCGGGCGCTGCATTTGGCCGCGCAAAGCGATCGGCCGGGGGATGCACAGGGTGTGGCCTTGTCCCCGCTCCAATGCACGATCGAGTCCGACGCACTGCGTTATGAGCACGTCATCGTGGAGATCGACCGCACCCGCCGCACTGCCACCTTCACCGTGAAGGCACCCCATGGGGTGCAGCCCGAGACTGTCGACGCCATCGTGGCTGCAGGCGCCCAGTGGTACCCGCTGGCCATGGGCCGACAGCTCGACGATGCCATTCTGCAGATGCGCACCAATGAGCTGGACATCGGGACCTGGTTGCTCAAGACGGAGGGCGATGCGGCGGCGGTGCAGGCGCTGGACGCCACGCTGCTGAAGCTGCGCGGCCACTGGCTGGTGCGCGAGACCATCGGCCTGCTGCGGCGCACCTTGTCGCGACTCGATGTGTCTTCGCGCAGCCTGTTCGCGCTGATCGAGCCCGGCTCCTGCTTTGCCGGCACGCTGCTGGAATTGGCACTGGCGGCCGATCGGAGTTATCAACTTGCGTTGCCGGACGAGGCCGATCGCGCTCCAAAACTGACGGTCACGGAAGCCAACTTCGGGCTTTATCCGATGGCCACCGATCAAAGCCGGCTGGGGCGTCGCTTCTATGACGAAGCGGCTGCATTGGAAGCGGTGCGGGCTCGGCTCAATGAACCGCTCGGTGCCGACGCAGCGAATGCCCTGGGGCTGAATACCGCGGCGCCCGACGATATCGACTGGGCCGATGAGATCCGCATTGCAATCGAAGAGCGCGCCGCGATGTCGCCCGATGCGCTCACCGGCATGGAAGCCAATTTGCGCTTCAACGGCCCGGAGACCATGTTCACGCGCATCTTCGGTCGGCTGACGGCCTGGCAGAACTGGATCTTCCAGCGTCCCAATGCAGTAGGCGAAAAGGGCGCCCTGAAGGTTTACGGCAAGGGAGAGAAGGCGCAGTTCGATTTCAATCGAGTGTGATTGCTGCAATACGCCCCTCACCTTGGAACTCCCTCGCCCCCAGGGTGAGAGGGCAGGGGTGAGGGGGCAACGAAACACCCCCGCTCCAAAAAGGATTTCCCACATGTCGACCATCAACTACAGCGAGAAGATTCCCAACAACGTGAACCTCGCCGAAGACCGTACGTTGCAGCGCGCCCTGGAGCAATGGCAACCGAACTTCCTCGGCTGGTGGAACGAGGCCGGCCCCGAAGCCTCGTCCAATTACGACGTTTACCTGCGCACGGCAGTCAGCGTCGACCCGCAAGGCTGGGCCCAATTCGGCTACGTCAAGATGCCCGAATATCGCTGGGGCATCTTCCTCAACCCGGGCGACCCCAACCGCCAGATCCACTTCGGCGATCACAAGGGCGAGAAGGCGTGGACCGACGTGCCCGGGGAGCACCGCGCCAACCTGCGCCGCATCATCGTGACCCAGGGCGACACCGAGCCGGCATCCGTCGAGCAGCAGCGCCACCTCGGCCTCACCGCTCCAAGTCAATACGACCTGCGCAACCTGTTCCAGGTCAACGTCGAGGAAGGTCGCCATCTCTGGGCAATGGTGTATCTGCTGCAGAAGTATTTCGGCCGCGACGGCCGCGAGGAAGCGGAAGCGCTGCTCGAACGCCGCTCCGGCGACGAGAACAACCCGCGCATCCTGGGTGCGTTCAACGAGAAGACGCCCGACTGGCTCAGCTTCTTCATGTTCACGTACTTCACCGATCGCGACGGCAAGTTCCAGTTGTCCGCCCTGGCCGAAAGCGCCTTCGATCCCCTGGCGCGCACCACCAAGTTCATGCTGACCGAAGAAGCCCACCACATGTTCGTGGGCGAGTCGGGTGTGAGCCGGGTGATCCAGCGCACCGCGCAGGTGATGAACGAGCTGAAGACGGACGATCCGGCCCGGCTGCGTGCCGCCGGCGTGATCGACCTGCCGACCATCCAGCGCTATCTAAATTTCCATTACAGCGTCACCATCGACTTGTTCGGCGCCGACCAGTCCAGCAACGCGGCGACCTTCTACAGCTCCGGGCTGAAGGGTCGCTATGAAGAAGGCAAGCGCAGCGACGACCATGTGCTGAAGGACCAGACCCACAAGGTGCTGGAAGTGCACGGCGGCCAGCTGGTGGAGAAGGATGTGCCGATGCTCAATGCGCTCAACGAGGTGCTGCGCGACGACTTCATCAAGGACTCCATCGGCGGGGTGGAGCGCTGGAACAAGGTGCTGGACAAGGCGGGGATCCCGTTTCGCCTCAAGGTGCCGCACAAGGCGTTCCATCGGAACATCGGGGCCCTGGCCGGCATCAAGATGTCGCCCGATGGCCGCGTGGTCAGCGAAGCCGAGTGGGAGGCGAAGAAGAACGAGTGGCTGCCGACGGCGGAAGACCGGGCCTTTGTCGCGAGCCTGATGGGCCGGGTCGTCGAGCCGGGCAGGTTCGCCAACTGGATCGCTCCGCCGGTCATGGGCATTAACCGACAGCCCGTCGACTTCGAGTACGTGCGGTTTGGTTGAAACCTCACATTCCACTGACATCATGGACATGGCCGTCACCGTGATCAGGCAGCACCTGATCGACCCCGAGATCTGCATTCGCTGCAACACCTGCGAGGCCACCTGCCCGGTGAATGCCATCACCCACGACGATCGCAACTACGTGGTGGATGCGGACAAATGCAACCTGTGCATGGACTGCATCGCGCCGTGTCCCACCGGCTCCATCGACAACTGGCGCACCGTGCCGCGCCTCAAGGCTTACAGCATCGAGGAGCAGCTGGGCTGGGACGTCCTGCCCGAGGAACTGACGCCCGAGGAACTGGCCGCCGAAGGCGTCGCGCCCGACACCTCGGCGCCCGAGCCGCAGGTCGCCGTGCTACCGGCTGCCGTCGATGTCGAGGAGCCGTTTCGCAGCACACAATATGGCGCGACCGTGCCGCCCTGGTCGGCCGCACATCCCTACACGAATGTCTACGGCCCGAAGGCGGCGCAGAAAACCGTGACCGCGACGGTGACCGGCAATGTGCGGGTGACGGAGGTCGGCCGCGAGTACGACACGCATCACATCGTGCTCGACTTCGGCGCCGTGCCGTTCCCGGTACTCGAAGGCCAGTCGATCGGCATTGTCCCGCCCGGTGTCGACGAGTTGGGGCGCCCGCACCATCCGCGGCAGTATTCGATTGCCAGCCCGCGCAATGGCGAGCGGCCCGGCTACAACAACCTGTCGCTCACCATCAAGCGGGTGCTGGAAGACCATCAGTGCCGGCCGGTCCGCGGTGTGGCGAGCAATTTCATGTGCGATCTGCAGGTCGGCGAGAAGGTCCAGGTGATCGGCCCCTTCGGCACCAGCTTCCTGATGCCCAACCACCCGCGCTCGAACATCGTGATGATCTGCACCGGCACCGGCAGCGCGCCGATGCGTGCGATGACCGAATGGCGGCGCCGCCTGCGCAGGACGGGCAAGTTCGAGGGCGGCAAGCTGATGTTGTTCTTCGGTGCGCGCACGCAGCAGGAACTGCCGTACTTCGGCCCGCTGCAAAGCCTGCCGAAGGACTTCATCGACATCAACCTCGCGTTCTCGCGCGTGCCCGGAGCACCCAAGCGCTACGTGCAGGATCTGATGCGCGAGCGCGCCGCCGACCTCGCGCCGCTGCTCGCTGACGACAACAGCTTTTTCTACGTGTGCGGGCTCAAGGCGATGGAGGAAGGGGTGGTGCTGGCGCTGCGCGATGTCGCGGTGCAGGCAGGCCTGTCGTGGGACACAATCGGCGAGTCGCTGCGGCGCGATGGTCGGCTGCACCTGGAGACGTATTGATGAGCACGACCCCTGTTCGGACGCTTCGGATCGAGCCTCGAGCGGCCGGTGTCGTGCAGGTGACGATGGCGCGGCCCGATGTCTTCAACGCCTTCGATGAGGCGATGATCGCGGAGTTGGACAAAGCCTTTTCCAGCCTGGCCGACGACCCTGACGTGCGCGTGATCGTGCTGGCCGGCGAGGGCAGGCATTTCAGCGCGGGCGCGGATTTGCAGTGGATGAAGCGCGCCAGCGAAGCCTCCCGCGAATGGAACCTCGAGGACGCGAGACGCTTCGCCGCGATGCTTGCCTGCATCGAATCCTGCCCCAAACCCACGGTGGCACGGGTGCAGGGCGCGGCCTTGGGCGGTGGCGTCGGTCTGGCCTGTGCGTGCGACATGGCGCTTGCCGCCGACAACGCGAGCTTCTCGGTCAGCGAGGCCAAATTCGGCATCCTTCCGGCGGTCATCGGTCCCTATGTGGTGAACGCCGTCGGCAAGCGCGAGGCGCGCCGCCTTGCGCTGACCACCTCGCGCATCGACGCCGACGAGGCGATGCGCATCGGGCTGGTCCAGCGCGTCGTGCCGGCCGCGGATCTCGATGCCGCGGTCGATGCGGTCGTTGCCGAGTTGCTGATTGGCGGCCCCAACGCCCAGCGCGAAATCAAGCAGCTCTTCGCGCAGCTGTCGGGCGGCCCGATCACCGAAGACGTTCGCGAACTCACCGCCCAGACCATCAGCCGCGTACGCGGCACCGACGAGGCACGCGAAGGTTTCGCCGCCTTTCTCGACAAGCGACCTCCTTCATGGATGCCCAAATGAGCGACGCATTGAATTTGCAGGACGCACCGATCCTCGTGATCGGCGCCGGCATCATGGGCGCGGGCATTGCGCAAGTGGCTGCGCAATCGGGCCATCGCGTGATGCTGTTCGATGCCAGGAAAGGCGCAGGCGCGCAGGCAAAAGACAAGGTGGCCACCACGCTCCAGGGGCTGGCGGCAAAAGGCAGGATGACATCCGAGGCTGCGCGCGAGACGGTCGCGCGGGTCGTGCCGGTCGCATCCCTTGCTGAAGTCCGGGAGGCCGGGGTGGCGATCGAGGCCATTGTCGAGAACCTCGAAGTCAAGCGCAGCCTGCTGCGCGAGCTGGAGGCGGGGATGGACGAGCGCTGCGTGCTGGCGTCCAACACCTCATCGATCTCGATCACCGCATTGGCCAACGGCCTTGCGCATCCAGGCCGGCTTGTCGGAATGCACTTCTTCAACCCCGTGCCGCTGATGAAGCTGGTCGAGGTGGTGTCGGGCCTGCATACGGATCCGGCTGTCGCGCACGCCATCTTCGATCTGGCAAAGCGCTGGGGCAAGGTGCCCGTGCATGCACGTTCGACGCCCGGCTTTATTGTCAATCGCATTGCGCGACCCTTCTATGCCGAGACGCTGGCGCTGCTGAACGAGCGCGCAGGCGAGCCTTCGGTCATCGATGCCTGCATGCGCGGGGCGGGATTTCGAATGGGTCCGTGCGAGTTGATGGACCTGATCGGCCACGACACCAACTTCGCGGTCACACAATCGGTGTACGACGCCAACTTTGGCGACAAGCGCTATTCGCCGTCGCTGGTTCAGCGTGAATTGGTCGAAGGCGGCTGGCTCGGCCGCAAGTCGGGGCGGGGCTTCTATCGGTATGACGCGGGGTCCGGGCCGGAGATCGCATCCGCTGACGTCTCGACCGCCGCGCTTCCGTCCGCCACGCGGATCGTGCTGCACGGCGATGGCGTGGCGGTCGAGCGCTGGGCCTCGGCGTTGTCAGCGGCCGGCCGAGGTTTCGAACGCGCTTCTCGTCCGACCTGGTGCGGCCTCGAGGCAGATGGTGGGCAGCTGCGCCTCACCGACGGCCGTCCCGCGGCGCTGATCGCAGTGCGCGAGAACGCGCGCGAGCTGGCGTTGTTCGACCTGCCTGCCGCGACTGGTGGCGGTGCTCAGGGAACGGCACTCGCATGGACCGCCTCGGCGACCGCATCGGTCGAGTGGCAGCAGAAGACTGCGGCATGGCTTGCCGCGGCAGGCTGGACGCCACAGCGAGTCGTTGACACGCCTGGCCTTGTCGTCGCCCGCACCATCGCGATGCTCATCAATGAGGCATGCGACGCCGTGCTGCAGGGGGTGTGCGACCCAGAGGCCGCCGATGCCGCCATGAAGCTGGGCGTCAACTACCCCCAGGGGCCATTCGAATGGCTGGCAAATTGGGACGCCTGCGAGGTGGTGCGCGTGCTCGACCACCTCGACAACCACTATCGCGGCGAGCGTTATCGTGTCAGCCTCGATCTGCGTCGCCGTGCATGGGAACAGGAGGGCCGTTCGACTCGGTCCCGATAACGCGCGCATCACGCGAGCACCGTAAGAAGGGAGGCGGTTTGCGCAACAGTGCCGCGCAAACCGTCACGCGAGCGGTTGGCGTATTTCGTCCGGGAGTTGCGCTGTTCGCACGTTCAGCGCGAATATCGAACGGTTGCCGTGGTCCTGTCTCAGTGGGAGACCAATCGACCCCGGTGCAGTGGCCCGACTCCGGGGAAATCCGCGATGAAAAGACATTTTGTAAACCGATTCTTTCGTGCCCTGGCGCTCACGTCGGTTCTGTTGGCGCAAGCGGTCATGGCGACCGAAGGCGTCACCGACAATGAGATCCGCCTCGGTGCCTCGGTCGTATTGACCGGACCGCTCGGCCCGCAGACCCGGGAGTTCGGTATCGGCGCCCAGATGTACTTCAACGCCTTGAACGCCGCAGGCGGTGTGAATGGCCGAAAGATCGTCTACAAGACGGTGGATGACGGCTTCGACGTGAAGCGTACGGTCGAGAACACACAAAAGCTGCTGAACGAAGACAAGGTTTTCGCGATCTTCTACAACAGCGGAACCGCTCAGACGGCGGCCATCCTGCCGCTGGCGAGTGCAGCAAACCGTGTGGTGTTCGGCCCCATGACGGGTGCCACCCAGTTGCGCAACAACTTCAACCGTCACCTGTTCCTGGTGCGTGCGAGTTATGGCGACGAGGCGGTTCGTATCGCCCGGCAATTGAAGCAGATCGGTCTGACGCGGGTCGCCACGTTCTATGAGGACACCGGATTGGGCAAGGCCCTGATGGCCGAAATGCGTCCCGCCGCAGCTGCGGAAGGGTTGACGCTGCAGGAAGTGAAGCTGGACCCCGCCAAGCCCGACTTTGCCGCCGCTGCGAAATCGCTCACTGCCGGACAGCCGCAGGTGGTGGTGATGTGCACCGCGGGCCTGACCTTCACCAATGTCGTGAAGGCGCTGCACGACACCGGCGCGCGAATGCCGATTTACGGCTTCTCGGTGGCGAACGCCGACGTGCTGGTCAAGGTGCTCGGTCCGCAGGCACGCGGCGTCGTGGTTGCGCAGATCATGCCCTCGCTATGGAATCTGTCGACACCCGTGGTCAAGGAGTTTCTCCAGTTGATGAAGAAGAACGGTGACACGGGCCGGCCATCCCTGGCGCGCTTCGAGGGCTACATCCACGCCAAGCTCTTCACCGAGGGACTGCGAAGGGCGGGCCGCGACCTCACCACCGACAGTCTCATCCGCGCCCTGGAAACCGGCGGCGAGATTCAATACGGCCGCTTCTCGGCCAGGTATTCGCCCCATTCGCACAAAGGCTCGTCCTACGTGGAGCTCGCCATCATCGACTCCGAGGGCAAGCTGCGCTATTGACGACCAGGGGTGAGACACCCCTGAGGAGGCGCTGAACAATTACCACGCCGG
>DASTGE010000475.1:0-2195 GCA_035719405.1 Burkholderiaceae bacterium | reverse complement strand
GCCTCCGTCACGATGAGCGCAGTCATCAGCTTGGTGATGGAGGCGATCGGAAGGATGGCCTCGGAGTTCTTGCTCAACAGCACCTCGTTGGTGTCCTGGTCCAGCACGAGCGCCACGCTGGACTTGAGATCGAGCGGATCGGACAGCGTGTGCAGACCAGCCAGTTGGCCGAAAGAAGCACGTGGGGGCTCGATGCGGACGACGGAACGAGGCTTGGCGACGGGCGCCTTCACACGGACGACAGAAACCCGCTTCACCACCTTCTTGTGAACAACCTTCTTCTGGACGACTCGGGTCTTGGCCTCTGCCGCATCGGAATGACACAGCGTCAGCGCCACCAGGACGCCGACACACGCTGACACCACTTTGCGAAACTTCGGGCTCATCGACACAAAACGCTCCACCGCCTTTAAGCCGGAAGTTTAGGCGAGGGAAGAAACGACCGCAAGATCAGCCACTTACGCGCCGTTCCTAAAGCGATGAATATCACATTGTCAACCCTGGGCGGCGACACGTTCGGCCTGACTGTGTAACTTGTTCAACGCAGAGAGGTACGCTTTGGCTGACGCGACGACGATGTCGGGATCGGCGCCCACGCCGTTGACGACGCGTCCTCCATGCTGCAGTCGGACAGTCACCTCGCCTTGCGATTCGGTGCTGCCGGAGGTGATCGCGTTCACCGAATACAGCAGCAACTCGGCTCCGCTACGTACCTTCGACTCGATCGCCTTCAAGCTCGCATCCACCGGGCCGTTGCCGTCGCTCTCGGCGTGGAATTCCACGTCGCCGACCGCGAAGGCGACTTTCGCATGGGGCCGCTCACCAGTTTCGGAGCGCTGGGACAGCGCCAGAAGGCGGTAGTGCTCGTTCTCACTCGTCACGCTCTCATCGCCCACCAGCGCGATGATGTCCTCGTCGAAAATCTCGCTCTTGCGATCGGCCAGGTCTTTGAAACGGGCAAAAGCGGCGTTGATCTCGGTCTCGGAGTCGAGATCAACGCCCAGTTCCTGAAGGCGCTGTTTGAAGGCGTTGCGCCCTGACAGCTTGCCCAGCACGATCTTGTTGGTCGACCAACCGACGTCCTCGGCACGCATGATTTCATAGGTGTCGCGCGCCTTGAGCACACCGTCCTGATGGATGCCGGAGGCGTGGGCGAACGCATTCGCGCCGACGACTGCCTTGTTGGGCTGCACGACGAAGCCGGTGGTCTGCGACACCAGCCGGGAGGCGGACACGATCTGCGTGGTGTCGATGTTGAGATCAAGGCCGTAGTAGTCGCGACGCGTCCGCACTGCCATCACGACTTCTTCCAGTGAGCAGTTGCCGGCACGTTCACCGAGGCCATTGATGGTGCACTCGATCTGGCGCGCCCCGCCGATCTTCACCCCCGCCAGCGAGTTGGCGACCGCCATCCCGAGATCGTTGTGACAATGGACCGACCAGATCGCCCTGTCGGAGTTCGGGATCCGCTCGCGCAAGGTGCGGATGAATTGCCCGAACAACTCGGGCACGGCATAACCTACCGTGTCGGGGATGTTGATCGTCGTCGCGCCTTCCGCGATCACAGTCTCGAGAACGCGGCACAGGAAGTCGGCGTCTGAACGGTAGCCGTCTTCAGGTGAAAACTCGATGTCGCCGCAGAGGTTGCGGGCATAGCGTACAGACAACTTTGCCTGTTCCAGCACCTGCTCGGGCGTCATCCGCAGCTTCTTCTCCATGTGCAGCGCGCTCGTGGCGATGAAGGTGTGGATACGCGCGGAGTTTGCCCCGTGCAAGGCCTCGGCGGCGCGGGCGATGTCACGGTCATTCGCGCGCGCCAGCGAGCAGACGGTGGAGTCCCTGATGTGATCAGCGATCGACTTCACCGCCTCGAAGTCTCCATTGCTCGACGCGGCGAAGCCGGCCTCGATCACGTCGACCCTCAGCCGTTCGAGCTGCCGCGCGATGCGCAGCTTCTCGTCCTTGGTCATCGACGCGCCGGGGGACTGCTCGCCGTCGCGCAAGGTGGTGTCGAAAATGATGAGTTTGTCAGTCATGGGAAATCCTGGAGTTCTGGGTTTAGAGAGTGGCCGATGCGGCGGACTGTGTATTTTCACCGCAAGCGCGCTGCCTGGGCCGCTGCAGGCCCGAAAGAATGGCTTTGAGGGATGCGCAGACGATGTTGCTGTCCACGCCAACCCCGAACACGGTGTCCT
>DASTGE010000474.1:0-3548 GCA_035719405.1 Burkholderiaceae bacterium | reverse complement strand
TTGACCACCTCTCGCGGGTAGACGCTGGTCTGCGTGAGCGTGCCCCGAAACATCTCCTCCATGCAAAGCAGCCGATGCTGGCCGTCCAGGAACAGCACCGCGAACACCTCGTGCGGCAGGTGCGCGAGCTGCAGTGCAACGTACTCCTTGACCCTCTGCGGCGCATCGAAAACCGGCCGTCGCGCAAGTTCCTGCCTCAAGCCCCGGCGAGCAATCTCGAGCACTGCAGCCACCTCTGCCTGCTTGGCGGGCCCTAACCCCCTGACGCGCTTGAGTTCTCCGGGACTCGCGTGAAGCAGCCCGGCAACGCCGCCGAAGTCATCGAGCAGCTGCTGAGCAAGCTGCAGTACCGATCGGCCGGCGACTCCCGTGCGCAGCAGGAGCGCGAACAGTTCGGCATCGGCCAGCGCCTGGGGTCCGTGGGCAAGCAGCTTCTCGCGCGGGCGCAGCGCGGCAGGCAAGTCCTTGATCGACATGGAAACGGGAAGATCGGGATTGAAGGGAGGGTGAAGGGGAACGCAAGCGGGACTCGTAAAATCGCGCCAGTCTAGGTCCTTCCCACGCGGCTTCCTCGCCGCACCCTCAACTTGAATGCCGTCCAACCGGGGTCGTTCCTGACCCTGCACTACAGGCTCACCGGCCCGCGGGGCGACGAGCTGATCAACACCTTCAACGACAAGCCGGCCACGCTTTCGCTGGGCACCGGAGAGCTTGCACCGGCCGTGGAAGCCCGGCTGATCGGGCTGGAAGAAGGGGCTCATGTTCGTTTCGAGCTTGAACCGGGCGAGGCGTTCGGTCCGCGCAATCCTGACCTTGTGCAGCGGGTGAAGCTGAAGCTGTTGCACGAACTGGGCGACCCGGATGCCGAGTACGACATCGGCGACGTGGTGCAGTTCCCGACGCCCGATGGCTCGGGCACGTATGCGGGCGTGGTGCGGGAGCGCGGCGACGGCTGGCTGCTGTTCGACTTCAACCATCCGCTTGCCGGTGAGCCCGTGTGTTTCGAGGTGAAGTTGATCGGAGTCCTGTGATGTCGCATCCCGCCCTTTCCTTGAACGAAGTGCTCCTGGCCGAGCCCCGCGGTTTTTGCGCCGGCGTCGACCGCGCCATTGAGATCGTCGAGCGCGCACTCGCGAAGTTCGGGCCGCCCGTATACGTGCGTCACGAGATCGTGCACAACACCTACGTCGTCAATGACCTGAAGGCCAAGGGCGCGATCTTCATCGAGAACCTCGCCGACGTGCCTGCCGGGGCCGTGCTGGTGTTCAGCGCGCATGGCGTGAGCCGTGCTGTGCGCCAGGAGGCGGCCGGGCGCGGCTTCAGCGTCTTCGATGCGACGTGCCCGCTTGTGACGAAGGTCCACGTCGAAGTGGCCAAGCTGCACAAGGAAGGCTACGAGTTCATCATGATCGGCCACAAGGGTCATCCGGAGGTCGAGGGCACGATGGGCCAGTTGAGCGAGGGGATCCACCTCGTGGAAGACGTCGATGACGTCCACCATGTGCAGGTGAGCCGCTCGGATCGGCTTGCCGTCGTGACCCAGACCACCTTGTCGGTCGACGACGCGGCCGAGATCCTCGAGGCGGTGAAGCTCCGCTTTCCGCAAGTGCGTGAGCCGAAAAAGCAGGACATCTGCTACGCCACGCAAAACCGGCAGGACGCCGTCAAGCTGATGAGCACGCAGGTCGACGTGGTGATCGTCGTCGGCAGCCCGACCAGTTCCAACAGCAATCGGCTGCGCGAGCTGGCCGAGCGCCTCGGTACCCCGGCCTACATGATCGACAGCGCAAGCGATCTGGAGCCCCAGTGGTTCGACAACCGGCCCCGTGTGGGCCTGACAGCGGGTGCGTCCGCGCCCGACATCCTCGTGCAGCAGGTCATCGCTCGCCTGCGCGAGATGGGCGCGGTGAGCGTGCGCAAGATGTCTGGCGTGCAGGAGACGGTGCGCTTCCCCCTGCCGAAGGGCTTGAAGCTTCCCGGCGAGGAGACGCAAAGCCAGGAGTCTGTCGGCCCCTGACCGTGCCTTCCAGCGCTGCCCGGCGGCTGCCGCGGCGATGCCAGAGCGGCAGCGGCGTGCCGAGCAGCGGCCTGGCCCGCCGTTCGACCTTCATGACAGCATCCCCTGCCGCCGCGCGAGGTCGATCACCGCGACGATTCGGCCGCACACCCTCCGTCACATGGCCGCCACTGCTGTCTGCGCTTGCGCGGCCCGTTGCTGTTGCAGTTCCGCGAGCTGGGCCTTCAATGCGGAAAGCCCGGCTGCAAGCCGATCGACACGTTGGGCCAGCTCGGCTTCGGTCGCCGTTTGTGCCTGCGACTGCAGGGCAATGGTCAGCAGCGCCGTGCCGGCGGCCAGGGTAACAAGCTTGCGTTGCATCGGTATTGGGACGGGGAATTGCGGGGAATCCGGGGGGAGGGAGTGCAGGGCGCACGCTCGGCCAACGTCACTGGACGTAGCCGTCGTTCAAGGTGCGCAGGAAGGCGATGACATCGTCGATCTCTGCATCGGTCAGCGCGGGCGCGTCGCCGGGCAGACGGTCATAGGGTGCTTCGCTTGTGTTGACGTTGCCGCGGTATTGCGCGGGCAGGTCGTCGAACTTGTCGATGGTGCCGTCCGCGCTCCGCGGGTACCACTTCTCGGGGTTGGTGTCGCGCTGAACGTAGAACGTCAGCGCCTCCTTCAACGAGGTGAAGCGCCCGTTGTGGAACAGGCGCTGTCGCTCGGCGACGTTGCGCAACGACGGCACCTTGAACGCACCGCACAGATCGAGGCGATGGGCGAGATCTCCACCCTCTCTGGCACACAGTCCAAGGTCGAAGAAGGAAGGATCCTCGTTCTGCTGCAGATCAGGGTTGCGGGGGATGCCCAGGTTGTCGTAGGTGAAGTCGGTGAAGAGGGGAAGGCTGCCGTCGGCGCCGCGCGTCGACGGATGGCACGCCGCGCAGTTGCCCTTGCGGGAATCGTTGAACAGCGACAGGCCCCGCAGCTCCTGCTCGCTCAGTTGGGCGCGGCCGCGGAGGAACTCGTCGTACTTGCTCGAGAACAGGCGGAACGACGGATCTTCGAGCTGGAATTGCTGCAACGCCAGCGTGATTCGCTGGAAGGCGGCTTCCGGGTCATTGAGGATGGCGACGCCGAATATCGCCTTGAACTCGGCCACATAAGGCGCCCGGGAGAGGCGATCGACGACCTCCGCCTTGCTGGCATTGGCCATTTCACGCGGATTGAGGAAGGGGCGCCCCGCCTGATCTTGAAGAGTCGAGGCACGCCCATCCCAGAAGAAGCCGCCCGCGGGCGTGCCGTCGGCGTCGAAGTGGAATGCGGTGTTGCGGGCCAGGTAGCGGATCGACATTGACTGGCGCGAACCCTGGAGCATGAGATTTACTCCGCCGAATTGCGCCGAAAGGTTGTTGGCGGCGCCGTGCGAATGGTCCGGGTCGTGGCAACTGGCGCACGATTGACGGCCGGACGCCGACAGCGAGGCATCGCTGAAAATCTTCGCGCCGAGGGCAGCGGTGGGCGAGAGGGCAGGGTCTTGAGTGGCGCT